>JAUYMF010000044.1 GCA_030698765.1 Dehalococcoidales bacterium | reverse complement strand
GTCCCGATTGCATCGGGACTCCTCGCAATGACAAATATAACCAACTAAATGCAGAACCGCAGTCAGAGAAGTGTTTGACTTGCCCGGAGCCAAGGATTAAAATAATGGTGGAGGGAGAAAGATGCCGATATATGAGTATCTCTGCTCTTGCTGTAACTCGAAGTTCGAGTTGTTACGTCCGTTAAGCCAGTCGGAGGAGGATGCTGACTGTCCTCACTGCCACAAAAGCGCGGAACGGGTATTGTCTACCTTCGCCTGTTTCACCACAGGTGATGGCGGCATTCCGGCTTCACTGGGCGGCGGGAGTGCCTGCGGAAGCTGCGGCGCCGCCAGTTGTGATACCTGCCATATATAGGTTGACTTTTCCGGCTCAATCCGGCGGTTCTTTTCGCAGTAAATCTCCAGGGGAAGGAAGCGATGTCAGCCTCACCTGTTCCCTCACGCACCGGTATTGCCAATCTGCCTCTTCATTACGGTAAAGCCCCGCGCTGGCTTTTTCAGCGTATGGTCAGGCTGGCCCGCGAGATTACGATTGCCATCGTTGCCGACTTTGGCGCCGAGGAGATGCTGAAACGCCTCTCACACCCATACTGGTTCCAGGCTTTCGGCTGTATCCTGGGCTTTGACTGGCATTCCAGCGGCGTGACCACTACCCTTTGCGGCGCTCTCAAAGAAGGAATCAAGGGGCTGGAACAGGACCTGGGGCTATTTGTCGCCGGGGGAAAGGGACGTACTTCACGGCGCACTCCGGCGGAGCTGGAAAACTGGGGAGAGTTGATCTCAATTAATCCGGCGCCGCTGGTCTATGCCAGCCGGATGTCCGCCAAGGTGGACAGCTCAGCGGTGCAGGACGGCTACCAGCTTTACCACCACGTCTTTATCTTTACCCGTAACAGCTCCTGGGCGGTGGTGCAGCAGGGGATGAATGAAAATACGCGCTACGCCCGCCGTTACCACTGGCTGGGTGAGGCGGTAACCAGCTTTGTCAATGAGCCGCACTCGGCGATACTGTCCGATACCAAAGGGCAGGCGCTGAACCTGGTGGCGGCGGAGAGCGACCCTGCCCGCCAGACCATTACCGGAATCGCTACTACCCTTAAACCGGAATCCGTCCTGGCTGATCTGAAGCGGATAAAGACCCTCGACCTGCCCGCCCGCCATTATCTGACTACCGGCGACCTCCACCCGGACAGCCTGAGCAAGATTATCCTCAGCGCCTACGAGCGCCAGCCGGGCGATTTTGAAGAACTGGTGGGGCTGCCGGGGGTGGGGGCGAAGACTATCCGCGCCCTGAGCCTCATCGCCGAGCTGATCTACGGGGTAGCTCCAAGCTACCGCGACCCCGCCCGCTACAGCTTCGCCCACGGCGGTAAGGACGGCATTCCCTACCCGGTTGACCGCCCGACCTACGACCGCTCAATAAAGTTGCTGTCTAAAGCGATAAACAAGAGCAAGCTGGGTATCCAGGAGAAGAACGAGGCCTTCCACCGGCTCAACAGGTTGGCGGCTGGTGGTTAAAAGCTGACCACTGTTTATTGCTCCGTGTCTGATAGCCTCATTTTGAGGTGTTTGTCGTTGTCCTGCAGTCCCTGCTTGATATAAAGCGGATAACCCAGCGTGCTGGGATTGCCTACATGCACTTCGTAGCAGCCCCGGGCAGTAGCGGCGGCAATGGCCGCTTCCAGGAGCTTGCTACCGATGCCCTTGCCCCGCGCCTGCTCGCTGACGACGAATTCTTCAATGCTGGTGTAGATTCCCCCGCAGCGGATTGCCGTGGGGTATGATAGCGTGATAACCCCCAGCATAGTGCCGTCCTCTTCCGCTACCAGGATAGTCCCTTTTCCATCGTTGTTGACCACCTCCCGGAAGATAGTGATGCAGCGCTGCTGGTGTGCCGGGCTCACACCGGCCTGCCGGGACGGAAGCTGCTGGAAGAGGGTAAAGATATTGCCTTCGTCTTCAATGGTCGCCTGGCGAATTCTGAGCATTGTCAATTCCCCCCCCTGTAGTCTTGATTTCAATCAAATCAAATAAGGTATTTACCCCGTATTCTATTTGTGCTTTATGGTTGAGGCGCCGGAGATACTGATGTTGCCCATGGTTGGGTTCCCCAGGAAATAGAGCCGGGAAGCGTCACGCAGTACCGTGTCCAGTTCTCCCTTGATATTCAGGGTCGCTTCACTGGCGCCGCTGAGGGTGACGTCGGCATTTTGAACCGGAAAACCGGCCATGTCTATCTTGCTGGCGCCGGAGGCATCGACGATAATATTGCTGGCGGCCCCTTTTATCGTAACCTTGCTTGCCCCGCTGACGGTGAGCCTGGTATCACCGGCGTTCAGGTTGCCGTTGATCTCGCTTGCCCCCGATATTTCCAGTTCAGCACCGTCCGCCTCAATATCCTTTGTGTTCAGGTTACTGGCGCCTGATATGTTGAGCTTCAGGTCTTCAGTGGAGTTGAAACCGCTGATAGTCCCTTTGCTGGCTCCGGCCAGTTGCAGTTCGCGCAGTACGGGCATGGTGATTTTGGCCTTCAGTGTTCTGGCTTGCAGGGTAAAATCGGTAAAGGTGTGATGTGGATTGAGGTATATTCTCAGCGTGTCCCCTTCTTTGTCAACGGCGACATAGTCAAAAAAGCTGCTGTCGGCGCTGATGGTGGTGCTGAAGGTGTCCGAGCGGGCTATTTCAATGGTGAAGGTACCCTCGACTCTAACGCGGGTGAAGTCGGTAAAATCTTTTTCCTCGATGATGATTCCGGTCGGCCCGGCTGGCGAGCATCCTGCAAGCGGCAATACCGCTATTAATACTGCCGCCAATATCATCTGGATAACAGCTTTCATATCATCCCCCAATTACCCGGTGGATTTTTATGTATTATGACATCTATTGCGGAAAAAGCAAAGTGTAAAAATAACCATGGTGATGAAAATAGCGGAAACCTGCTGTTGAAAGGTATAATATTCTTGTTCCCCTGAATAAACGAGGGATTGTGCCAATGAACAGAAAGTCCCGCCTGGTCATAGTAAGCGCGGTGATTCTGGCGGCATTGTTAGTTATAGCGGTCTGGTGGAATTTCAGGGCCAGCCGGATTACTGACCTTCCTGCCGTACCTCCGACGGGGCAGACGCCGGGAGGGGAGTTTCCGCAGGACGCACCGCTTGCGGTGTCTCTAGCCCAGAAGCTGGAAATACCCTGGGCGCTTGATTTCCTGCCTGACGGCAGCATTGTGCTCACCGAGCGGCCGGGTAGAGTGAGGCTGGTGGACGCTGAGCAGGGCTTGTTGCCGGAACCGCTGCTGACGGTTGAGGAGGTGGTCCATCGAGGTGAGGGTGGGCTGCTGGGTATCGCCGTGCACCCGGATTTTGCCATCAATGACTTTATTTACGTTTATTATACCTATCAGGGACAGGATGGACTGAGCAACAGGGTGGTCAGGTTCAGAAAGGAAGGCAACCAGCTTATTGATAAGCAGGTTATCCTTGACGGCATTCCGGCGGCTTCGGTACATAACGGCGGTCGGATCAAGTTTGGCCCTGATGGCTTGCTTTACATTACTGCTGGCGATGCTGCTGAGCCTGATTCGGCTCAGAATATTTCTTCTCTGGCGGGGAAAATTCTGCGACTTAACGATGATGGTTCAATCCCGCCGGACAATCCCTTCCCCGGCTCCCCGGTATATTCTCTGGGACACCGCAATCCCCAGGGGCTTGCCTGGGACAGCCTGGGCAGGCTCTGGGAGGTTGAGCACGGTTCCAGCGCCACCGATGAACTGAACATGATTCAGGCGGGCCGTAATTATGGCTGGCCGGTGGTCCGCGGCGACGAGTCCGCCTCTGGCCGGGAAAGTCCGGTGCTGCACAGCGGGCGGGAGACCTGGGCGCCATCCGGGCTTGCCTTTTTGGATGGCTCCCTTTTTTATGCAGGGCTGCGCGGTCAGACTTTATATAAGGCAGTATTAGATGGTGAGCGGGTGACATTGCAGCGTCACCTGGAGAGAAACTTCGGGCGGCTGCGTGATGTGGTCGTTGGACCTGATGGTTTTCTCTACATCCTCACCAGCAACCGGGACGGCCGCGGCGTGCCTGCCGCCGAAGACGACCAGCTAATCCGGCTCAATCCGGGGAAGCTCTGAGTCTGAGCATGTACCATCCAACTCCACCAAGGACTACTGCCATGCCGGCTATTGCCAGGACGCAAAAGAGGGCGGCGTCATACCAGAAACCGGCGGGAAAGAGCATTATCAGGTAGTCGCGGGACGGGTCAAGCTGCCAGAGGTCGTTGGCGAAGCTGAGCAGGTGGAACTGTAAGAATAGCTGGTCGAAGCCAAGCAAAATCGCTGCTCCCATGGTCAGCATCAGTGCCAGGGTAAAGCCGCTTCCCATAACCAGTCCCCGCGCCAGCTGTGGCCAGTATCTCCTCCTCCGCCATAACAGGCTGACCCCGCCGTAGCTGACAACATAAGTCAGCGTCCACAGGAAAATCTGATGGTCGAGTCGGAAGAGGCCTTTGACATCCTTGAGGTGAATCACTTCGCGCTGGTTGAACAAAACAAAAGGCTCGTCATCCTTCATTACAGTAAGGTCAATGTATTCCTCATCCGAGTTGAAGTAGGCAATCAGTCCCCGGGCGGCTTTGTCCAGTTCGGTTCCGGATAAGCCGGTGGTCCGGCTGACGCCGTATTTCTCAAACCCGTAGTGGTAAAGCCAGGGACTGTTTACCAGCCATCCGATGCCGGTGGAAACCAGTAACAGAGGCAGGCACAGGGCAAAGAGCCAGCGGGCGGCAATACCGGGAACTTTCAAATTACACCTCATTGAGATTTTACACCTTCAAGGCTAAAAAGAACAGTTTACCGCCTTTACTTTTCAGTCGCTAAATAGCCGCCGCTATCCGGTCTCTTGCTTGAGCAGAGGGTATGGAAGATTGTAACTTTTGCAGTAGGGGAAGGCCATTTTTGAGTGTAATTATGCCTGGAAAACGCTTGACATTGACCGGGAGATGAGTTAACCTAGGGGCTAATCTAACCAATAAGGAGGAAGTACTATGGCGCTGTCTGAGAAGGTTTCATCAGATTTAATGGCCTGGGAGGTCTACCTCGGTTGGACAGCCCTCTGTGAAGAGTTCAGCTCACCGGAGGACTGGAAGCGACTCGAAAAAGCCAAGTGGCGTAAAGGGGAACTGGTGTTTGACGAGCTGCAGAAGAAGCTGAATATCCCGGCGGGCGACCCCTTTACCGTGGCCAAGGCAATAGGGGACTGGTTCACTTCAACCGGATACGCCAAGATCGAGATTCATAAAGTATCCGATACCCAGATAATGTATGACATGGGCGACCTGATTATGCTGCCTGTACTGTATGACGTGCGTGCCCGGGGGTTCAAGGTATTAGCTCCCGAACCTTCAACCACGGTCTTCTTCGCCGCCTTTAAGAAGCTGTGCAACGTTAAGGCGGAAGATATCCCCGTACCGGAAGACCTGAAGGCGAAAACCCCGAAAGGCATGGGGCGGGAGATGTGGCGTCTTTCACCCCTTACCTAAGGCCGGTAGTTCCAGCAGAGAAACCAGCAGGGATTGGTCTGGGTCATCTATCCCGGGAGTTTGGATGGAGGAATCTTATTCAGGCCAATCTCTCATCATCTTACGATTAAAGAAATGGGAGGGGTGTTCCTATGCCGATGTCTGAGTGGGTTGATTCCCAGTATTTCGCCAGGGAACTGATTTTTGGTTGGCAAGCCATGAATGAGGAGTTTGCCAATACGCCTGAGGAGCGGGGGCGATTGGAGAAATGCAAGTGGCGTACGGGAGAGTTGGTGTTTGACGAGCTGCAGAAGAAGCTGAACATCTCGCCGGGCGACCCCTTTACCGTGGCTAAGGCTCTGGGGGACTACCTGACGCAAGCCGGATATGCCAATATCCAGTTCCATAAAGTGTCCGATACCGAGGTGCTCTATGATATGGGGAATCTGGTGATGATACCGATGCTTCCCGTGGTGCGCAGCATGGGAATTAAGGTATACCCCGGTCCCTCTACCGCCCTGTTCTTTGCCGCTTTCAAGAAGTTATGCAATGTGCAGGCGGAGGGTCTGCCGGTGCCGGAACACCATAAGGAGGGTGTTCCGGAAGATATGCTGCGCGAGTACTGGCGCTTTTCGCCGCTAAACTAGCTCATCCATAACAAGCTCGCTTCTCGGTTTGTCATTGCGAGGAGCACGTTCACTTCGCTCAATTACGGGTGTTACTGAGTACCGGTCGAAGTGATACCGGGTGGTATAGCCTACTTTTGAATACCAGGTAAAAAGGGGGTGATGTATTAGGTATCTTCGATAAGGTCGATACCTGTTTATTAAATTATGCTGGTAATTAAAAATCCAGTCTTTTAAATAGATAAGGTAAATAATAAAGGAGGGAAATAAGATGCCTTTACCTGACAAAGTGAGTATGGTGTGGCAGCGCCGGGAGATCCTCTGTGCCTGGATTGCCTGGCAGATGGAAGTAGGTGATTCCGAGAAAGCAAATGAGACGATGCGCAGAGTTGTCGACCGGAAGGCAGACCTGCACCTTGACCAGGTGGTGAAAGAGAAGCCGTTAAACTCCACTGACCCCGTCACGGTATGCCGGTATGTCGCCGACTACCTGACGGAGAGCGACTATGCCGAGTACCAGGTTGGCAAGGTCTCTGATACCATAATGTACCGTGACTGGAAGAACTGCGTGGAGATGCCGCTCATTCCCTGGGCCTTGCGGGAAATGGGGATGAAGGTTACGCCCAACCCGTCCACCAGCCTGTTCCACGCCGCCCTGCGCCGGTTCTGTAAAATAGACGCGAAAATCATCCGCGGGGATGCTGTGCCCAAAGAGGTGCAGGCACTGACCCCGGATGGCTGGATGAAGCCGGGCGAGTGGCATGAAGATATGTGGGGACGGGAGTACTGGCTGCTTTCACCCATGAAATAGGGTGGAGGATTGACCTGAGGAGTATCGGGGAACTGGCCTGGGTTATTTCTGCCTGGAGATGGTAGCTAAGGGGAATTTATCCAGGCCAGCCCCTTTTCAGGAGCCTGAACACTAACAAGGAGGTGGTACTGTGGCGATATCGGAAAAGGTCAAGTCTGAGCTTTTTAACCTTGAGGTGGGATTATCCTGGCTGGCTTTCGGCGAGGAGTTTGGCAACACGCCGGAGGAATTAGCCCGCCTGGATAAAGCCAAGTGGCGCAAGGCAGAAATGCTGTTCGATGATGTCCAGAAAGAGCTTAAAATCCCGCCGGGCGACCCCTTCACCGTAACCAAAGCGATCGGGGACTATCTGACCAGGATTGGTTACGCAAAAGTCGAGGTCAAAAAGCTGGCTGATGATATTGTGAGATATGACGGGGTTGACATGATTATGATAGAGATGGCTCGTTACCTGAACAGCCGGGGGATCAAGATTTATCCACAGCCCTCGAATTCCCTGTTCATTACCGCCCTCAGGAAGCTGTGCAATGTGGATGCGGTCGATATCCCGCTCTCACCCGAAGACCGGGCAAAGCTGTCCAAGAACGTATACCAGAGGACGTGGCGTCTGGTACCGCTCAGCTAAGAAAGATGAATACCGTTACTGATTAAGCCCTTAGCCAGTACTGGCTAAGGGCTTGTCTTTACCAGATTGGCGTTGTTCAGTTTGATGTGTCATTTAACAAAGCGCTGTTTAAGTCACCAGTACGGGGGGCGGTGTCACTAGAATCCCTCTCTGTTCCAGGTCCTCTATCACGTAGTCCAGTCCCAGTTCTGCCAGAGTGCTCTTGGCGGGGATACCTTCTTTGTCCCAGCCCCTTCTTTCATACCACCGGTCCACCCACTTATTGAGCAGGTCGCGGCTTACGAAGTTAGACCCGGCGGGGCGGGGTATCTTGAAATACCTGTCCGGCAAAATGTCTTCCTGCCTGGTCATACCGGCTCTCACGTTATATGCTCGTACCAGATTGATTGTTCTTCTGGCAATCCCGGTGGCTCTGGCTTCATCGATATCCATGCCCGTGGCTGCCGAAATAAGTTCGGCAATCAGGGAGCGCGGGCTTATCGATGGCCAGGCATAGCGGCCGGCATAAAAGTAGCACTCACCCATGGCGTCAGCCAGAGCGTAGGTTTCCTCATTATAGGTCATAAACTCCACCGCCCCGGCGCTGTCCTCAGCCATCGGGTCTGGTTCCGTCCTGAGGAACTTCTTGAACTCCTCGGGATAAGGGAAGAATTCCGAATTCATGTAGGCTTCCCGGTCCGGGCGTGCCCAGATAGCATCGGGCGTACTGCCCAGGGCTTTGGTCGAGTCTCCTTTATCGTTAATCGCCTCGCAGAGCGCCGCATTATCCTCTCTCTTGAATGGGTGCGGGTCATACTTTTTGACAAAATAGGCGTATTCCTCGGCGCCCCGCCCGATGCGCTTTGCTGCCCAGTAGACGCCATCCGCCAGCACATCCCCGATTCCTTCACGGCGGGTAATCTTCTCCACCAGCCAGAGGGCGACATCAGCGTTCTCCCATTCCAGGTGCATCCCGCCGGTATCTTCTGCGGTCAATATGCCCCTCTGGTAAAGGTCGATAGCGAAGGCGACCTCATTAGCTACCGCCAGGCTATCCAGACCGTACTTTTCAATCAAATCATAGAAGTCCAGGGTGAAGTCCATATCGAACAGCCCGGTGGCGATTGTCGCCGCCCCCCAGGAGGTGCACTTGATGTACATATACCCGCCGTCATTGGGGCGGAGGTAAGTATGGTGGCACCGCTGCGCACAGTTGTAGCAGCCGGTTTCTCTGTCCCTGTTCTCCAGGATAAACTTTTTGGCGACGGTGCGTATGCCGTCGATTTTCCGCTCAAGCTCGGGGGTGGTCAGTCCGCTCCGGTTGTAGTAGTCCCCGTTCCGGGCGTACCCGGCAATGGCGACCCGCCCCTCAAAGACCCCGTCCCTGACCCATTCCGACCGGGCTATAATGCCGTCGCATAGCTCCATAAATCGGATAGGATCGGCCACATTGATGTCCTTCGTGCCGCGGACAGCAATCGCCTTTAACCTTTTATCCCCCATGAGGGCGCCGGCGCCGCCACGGCTGG
>JAUYMF010000043.1 GCA_030698765.1 Dehalococcoidales bacterium | reverse complement strand
ACTAACAATGTCAGTGAGTTATTGTCAAGACAATGCGGTAATTCAAGGAGCAAAGTCAATAAAACAGAAAGCTAACCATAACGGAAGACCACCTTGACCACGTACCGGCTTCATGCGAAATTTTAATGGTTGACAGGCTGTCCCTGTAGCTCAGTGGATAGAGCGGCTGCCTTCTAAGCAGCGGGTCGAGCGTTCGAATCGCTCCAGGGACGCCAGCTTCACTTCCTTACCACAACCCCCCCGATTTTCCTCGAGTTAATGCGCCGGATATTTTCCGACTATCAGTCGCTTAAATGGTCAAGGTTTGCGATAAAAGGTCGGCGTCATATGGGGGGAACACCTGAATTATTGAGAGGGGGGAACTTAAGTTCCCCCCTCTACTGAACATATCGTTCCTCTGCTACTTGCTTACCCTCCTTCTCACCATAAACACCCCCAGCCCGGCAACAACCACTATAGCAGCAGTTATCCCGATAATCAGCCCCCAGTTAGGCCCGGCGGGTGACGCCTCGGGAGTAGGCGCTGGCTCGGATGACGGCACAGAAGGAGATGGTGTTACCGGAGTAGGCGTTGTTATCGGCGGTTCCGGCGTTACGGGTGGTGTTGTCGGCGTAGTTGGCGTAGTTGGAGTCGCAGGTGTTGTCGGCGTAGGCGTCGGGGTTGATGCGGGTAGTTGCGCCAGGATGCCGAACATGGTGAAGTGGCTTACCTGTGCTGATACCGTATCAGCCTCAGCGTTCACGGTGCTCTCCAGTATCACCCACTCCGCACCATCCCAGAAAGCAATAACCAGATCATTCTCCTGCACTCCGGCCGGCAACGTCGATTCTTCATACGTAAGAGACAGGGTAATCGGTGGGTCAAAGGTGGCGCCATCAGGACCGAAATTCCTGGCGAAGACTATGGTTTTACCTGACGGCGCGGCAGGGATGGTATCCGGCACCGCCATAGTTATGGAGGTGATTGGATTACCTGAGGCGGTCTTCAAAGTGGTGCCTGCCGGGATATCGAATATCACTTTACCATCGGTGCCGGTCAGTTTGGCCGTGCTCTGTACCGTACCGGCAGAGTTGACTGTCAGCGTACCGCTAAGTCCGCTCAGGCTGAAAGTCAGGGTCACAGGCCCTCCTCCTCCGCCCCCGCCCCCGCCCCCATCAGTAGCGGGTGGAGGGGGTGGGGGTGCCGCCGTCAGCAAAGTGGCAGGAACGGCTATAGTCGTAACTTGCTGATCGTCGTTCTCGGCGCGCAGGAAGACAAAGCCAGGTCTGCTGACAGTAACTGACGGCGGAGTCAAGGTGGCGCTTCCCGTGCTGATAGCGGGATTAAAGTCAAAAGGAGCCCAGAGGTCTTCATCCGGCGTGGCTGGCAGATTAGTTTTGAATTCGACGGTTACAGCGCTGCCCGCAGATAAGCCCGTACCGATAGCGGTCGGCGATACTGAATCGTTGATCACGAAACTAGCGCCGCCGATTGTCCAGGCATCGCTAGCGGTCGTCTCAACCGTACCATTAAAAATAAGTGTCCTTTCAACAACAGCCGGACCAACTGTCAGCGGACCGGCTGTCTGGCGGTTGATACTATCGGCAACAAGTGGTCCAGCTTCCACGGTCCGCCTGGCTATCACCAGAACTTCATCACCCTCCACCGGCACCGCAGCGCTGATGACGGTACCGGCACTTTCATAAACTGTGATTGGCTGATTGCCTATTATCCATTCCCCGCCGGCGTTCTTCTCGGAGACCACTCCCTCGATAACAAACAACCGTATTGTTCCGGCAGGAAGATTCGGCGGGGGGATCTCCGTGTTATGCTGTGGGTTCGTGTGCAGGGGTTCCGGTATCACGTCTGACACCTGGCTCGCGATTTGTAGCGCAATATTGGAGGTACTCCCGACAGGCAATGTCCGGAACTTCACCGTCACCAGGGAGTCCTGTCCCAGGTCAGGCCCGATAACGGCCGGAGAGTTAACGTCATCGGTGCGGAAGGGTACACCGGAGATGGTCCAGGTTTCTCCCCCGAGTTTGATACCGGCAGACTGAGTAGGTGGCTGGATAGACCGAACAGTGCCATTGAAGAGGATGGATAGCTGCATTAAGACGGCTGAAGCGGGAAGAGCCCCTACTGCCAGGCGGGTGATCTCTTTGGCCACGAGTGGTCCGGTCGCCAGCGTCCGGAGCGCCTCGATTCTCACCGCATCACCTGCCTGGGGGACGGGAATGCCCAGGAAAGCGGTGCTGTCGCTTTCGTAGACGAGGACTGGCGGCGTGCCGATTTGCCACTCACCGGTGTCGGCGTTCACGGCGGTAACTGTCCCGGAGATAGTAACTGAGACCACTGAAGCCGACGGAAGCCCGGCAGGAAGACTGATAGTGGTAGCGACGGCGCCAGCTCCCGCCCTCGGCGCCGGTACGGAGATAGATGCCTGGGCGGTGATTTCCCTGGCGGCAAATGTGCCCTCGGGGTCATCGAAGAAGGCCTGGAACTCGGCCGAGTTAACCGGCGAAGCCGGAGAGGAGACGGAAATACCGATGTTGTTTGCCGCCCCGGCATTGAACTGTCCGGAGGCAGGCTGTGTCAGGATTATCCGCGGTGCTGCCGTGGCCTGGAGAAAGTTAGCCACCGCGTTTATCTCCTGCGCCGTGAGATCAAGGCCAGACATAGCTGCAACGCTGCCCAGCGCTGCGGTTATCTCCGCCGCGCTCTGGCCGGCTATAGGCGGGCCGAAGTCTCCTTCAGCGCTGGCGCCGTGGCAACTAGCGCAGTTAGCCTGGTAGACGAGTTCCCCGGCGGTAACCTGATGGCCAGTGACCAACTGTGGCTGACTGACCTTCGGCACCGCCAGGACGGCGGCCGGAAGTATCAACGCCACTGTCAGGGAGAGTGCGATGATACACAATAGCCTCTTTTTTAAGTCCATGGTGTTTACCCCCTTCTTTGCTGAAGATGAAGCTGAAAACCGCCCGGCATTACATTCTTCTCCCTCTGAAGAACTGGCTGCTAATATTTTCGCCGCTTACGACTATCTGCCTTTCCCGCGGCGAAAAGCTGAAACCAGCGCCTGAAGGAATAACCGTATAGACGCCGTCAGGCAGACCGGTAAAGCTGTAGTTGCCCGAGGCATCAGTGAACACCATCTGGCTTGTCGGTCCGGTCAGGTTCACCTGTGCGCCGGAAATAGGTTGTCCGTTCTGGCTATCAATTATAGAGCCGGATATGACGCGAACCCCGGCCGTCGGAGCAATATTGATCGGGATACGGGCGGTGAATCGCCTGTTCGCCTCTGAAGTTGGTGCTTCGCTGCGGGGGTTGAAGAACTCCACCTCAGCGAAGCCGCTAAACGGGAACAGGGGCCGGAAAATGGCGTCGGCACGGCGGGCGACGCTCAAACGAATGGGAGTGTTGGCCGGAAGCACAAACGGCTGGCTATAGTGCGTGAAAGGCGGCACGCCCAGCGCCCTCCCGTCCGCTCCGATAACCAGGACATCCATCGGTAATCTTATTTGAGAGACATCATAGGCACCATTAATGGCCCGGATGAGTATGGTCTGTCCCACCTGGGCATTGATGGAGACCTGTGTCCCGGTGACACCGCTATTAAGCGCCGGAGGGATAACTATGCCGGGAGCAATTGTCCCGGTGCCTCCTTTGAGGCCGGGCACCGAGACGCCGGTGACGAACCAGTAATCCGAATTGAAGTCGTTAAAGGCGAAGAAATCACCCGGTGCGGCGCTGGTGCCGGCAACGCCGTGCGTGTGGAAATTATCGTCCACTCCCGGATTGGGTCCCTGTACGGGATAGGTCTGCCTGTGGTCAGTGGCGAGAGCTGCCCAAACGGAGTCGCGGTCGTCGAATGCCCACAGGACCTCCACATCGTAAGGGACAGTCATGGCGTGCGGGTCGACAGTAAACGGCCACGGGTCGGCAGTGTCCGGGTCAGGGTCAGGGGTATCAAGGGGATTAGAGTTGAAGCCGGGAAACTGCGGGAAATTGGTGAGGTTAGCCTCAGTGCGGAATTTCCCATCCCGTCCCGCGCCGATGGGAATGGCCGGATTCCGTTGCGTGGCAAAATAGGCATCCGGAGGCACGATGAGGAGCGCCCCCCATAGCCCGAACTCGAAGTGCTGCACCGTGTTGCGATGGCAGTGGTAGAAATAGGTGCCGATGTGGTTGGGCTGCCACTGGTAGGTATAATCACCCAGCTCCATGGAGCAGTGACCCACCCCGTCATTTATCGGGGTCGGCTCCATGCCGTGCCAGTGGATGGTGTGCGGTCCCCCGGTGGCTTGAGTATGCCCGTGAAAGATAACCCCCCGGGGCACCCGGATGGTGGCCGCCGGATAGGTGCCGCCATTGGTGGCATCATTGTCGGGGTCGCTGAACATGAAGAAACGGAGTCTCTGTCCGTCCCAGACAGTGATGTCATCACTATGCCTCAAGCGCCGCTCCACGGTGTGGGGCGTGGTCGGCGGATTCTGAAAAGGTCCTCCTATCGAGGGTGGGGCAGCGGCCATGACCTCCGGTACGGGATTAGTCGGCGCCAGCAGGTCCGGCGTAGGTGGGCTCTCCGCAGGCGGGTCGAACATTTTGGTGAACATGCCTTCCATGCCAGCGACTGACTGGCGGGGAATATCATCAAAAACCCGATCTGTAAATGACATCTTATCTCTCCTTTCTAACCTTTAAGGGCAATCAGGGAAGCTCATTATGCGGCGGCGCTGCCGGCAGGGTGGCTGGAGGGATGACCGTGACGCCACGGACATTCTTGAACATCATGTGGAAGTCCTCTTCCATCTCGAAGTCGAAATGGCCGGGCGTATTCCGGTCGCCGGTGAAATACATGCCTGAGATCAAGCCGGTATTGTAATTGCCCCCCTGGGAAGTCTGGGAAGGTTCGGAATGATCGTGCATGGGGAAACACAGGGGTGACAGCCGCTGCCCAAGCTCCACACCGCTGCCGGGAGCCGTTGTTCCCGCCGCCGGCAGAAAAGCGTTCATCTCTTCAATGGGCGGCCATACCGGCTGTCCGCTGCTCGGGCTGACCAGCGGCTCGTCCGGCCGGCCGATGCCCCGGACATTGGGTACATCCGGCGGTCTGTTGAAAGGCAGAACATAGTCAACCCTGTCCATCGGCCCCACCTCGAAGGTATCCAGGGAAAAAACATTATCCCTGACCACACCGTTGACACTGGTCACATAAAAATGGTTGGCGTGGAGGTGCATGGAGTGGGTCCACAGCCCGGCGTTCAGAATATGCACGACGCATGGTTCGCCCACGCGGCCCATCGGGGTAATGACCGGACTATCGTGGGCAAAGAACCCCGACTGCCCGCTGAAGGTAAAGTACTGGGCAATGCGGTTGCCGCCGGGATTATCGGCATGGAAGGCATGCGGTGTAAACGGGTCCCTCAGAAAAGCATTCATGAAGTTTGTCGGATTGCGGATAGGGTCTCCGGGAGCAGAGTTCCCAACCTCCATGAACAGCTTCGGGCTGGCCTGGTGAGCTAACCAGACGTACTGGCGGAAGGGAGGACAGTTGGGTTGGTTCAACACGCCATGCTCAGGAAAGGCGTCATTTAGCGCCCAGGATGTACTGTCCCCCTCCTCCCAGGCCAGTCCGGGGAAATGGTCAGTGGAGCCGAAATCGTCGAACAACTGCTGGACGGCCGGGGTAACGGTATCGTACGGAGTCCAGCGGGCTCCTGAGGGCGCCGCGGGCATGACGATAAGGGCGCCATGCAGACCCATTATCCGGTTAACCGGCTCGTTCAGGTTATCGTAATACAGGTAGGCCCCCGCCGGTGCGGCAGCAAGGTCGATGACACCGCTGAAAGTGTCGCCTGGCTGGATTGCACCGCTCGTAAAACCGATGTCCGGTATGGCGAAGGCATGAGGTTCATCCAGGCTATTTTCGACCGAGATGTTTATGGTATCTCCCTTGGTTGCGATAATAACCGGGCCGGGGCAATCATGCGGTAAGTCCGGCTCGACGCTTTTGTACATCCAGAAATAGCACTCGGCATTGTTCAGGGCATTATGCGTGTGCATCTGCTTGATGGCATCGCCGATGCGCAGGCTTACGGTCTGTGTTGCCGCGTAGGCCGGATTATTTGCCAGCCAGGATAGTCTGCTACCGATGACCAGCACGGCCATGCCCCCGATTGAATACTTTAGAAAATCCCGCCTGCTTAGATTTGCCATAGGTTCCCTCCTTAGCCTGTACTAAACGAAACAATTATTCAGCGTAACCAGAGTTCATATGATTGTACTTATACTTAAGTATCTCTTCTCTCTCCTTTAAAAATATATCCGTAATTATACGTATTCCGTTGGAAGGTTCCACATAATTTTATGGGATTTCCTGTCTGAATACCCGTACGCCGGAGGGGTTCGGTCAGGTGTCAGGTACTGTTGAAACTGCGGGGATAAATTAAGAGGTGTGTTCTGTTGGTTCCAGAGCAACCGGTGGAATTACGTGGATTTGTAAAGAAGAAATACGTGCGCATACGTATTTCTTCTGTTCATTATTTCCAGTAGTCTGAGAAGAAAGGGAAGGTCTGAAATGAGGAAGTTAGATTCTGCTGTGCGAATGTATGACTTGATCATGGCGGCAGCGATGGTAGCTCTGATGTCCTGTACTGCTGCACCTGGCCCGGCCCCAACACCCGCAACAACACCGCCTCCAGCTTCTACTCCAGCTCCCACCCTTACAACGACTGCTCCTCCGGGCTACGTTAATCCTGATGCTGTAGAAAGCTCTGAAGTCGCCTTCAGCAGCGAAGCGTTTGATGTCAAGGCTTATCTTTCTAAACCCGGGTCCGCCGGAAGCTTTCCCGGTTTGATAATTATTCACGAAAATCGAGGACTTACCCCGCATATTCAGGATGTTGCCCGGCGTTTTGCCAGCCAGGGGTATGTAGCTCTGGCTCCCGACCTCCTCTCCAGGGTTGGCGGGACAGCGCAGTTTTCCACTACCGACCAGGCCGTGGCAGCAATAGGCACGCTCTCAAGTGAAGGCGTGATGACAGACCTTAACTCCGCCTTTAACTATCTTCGGTCACGCCCTGATGTGCAGCAGGACAATATCGGGGTCATCGGTTATTGCTGGGGAGGTGGCAACTCGCTGCTTTTTGCCACGCGCAATAGCGGTCTCGGCGCGGCGGTGGTCTACTACGGGCCTAATCCCGCCAGTATAGATGATGTAGCCGATATCGCAGCGCCGGTGCTTGGCATCTACGGTGAGGAGGACACCAGAATCTCGATGAACGTACCGGCCCTTGTGGACGCCATGAACCAGTTCAATAAGTCGTTTGAGTATAAGATTTACCCGGGCGCCGCCCATGCCTTTTTCAATGATACCGGCACACGGTATCACCCTGAATCCGCCGCAGATGCCTGGCAGGTTACTCTGTCATTCTTGCAGAAGCATCTCAAAGACCGGTAGGCAAGACTGGCTCTGTGGTGAAAGGCCGGGAATGAGATGGAAGGAAATCAGGACTTCACAAAAAAAGACCGCCTACCTCGCAAAAGGTAGGCGGTCAAGAGCACGGTTACTTTTTGTTTCAATAATCAGGGCGACAGAGCTTTACCGCAGCAGAGACTATGTTATCCTGGCGCCATACCCGGATAACAACTTTGTACGGTATGATCTATCTGCCATTAAACCATTTTAGCGTTTCCGCTAATCCATCCTGCAAATCATGTTTTGGTTCATAGCCAAAAGCTCTGGCTTTAGAAATATCCGCCAGGCTGTGTTTGATGTCCCCCTTCCTTGGCTCCTGATGAACGGGTGATGTCTTTTCGCCCATTTGCTCCATGATAAGTTCCACCAACCGGTTTATGGTTATGCTCTCTCCCCGGCTGACATTGAATACTCCACAAACGTCGCTTCGCATCGCCATAATATTGGCATTGACAACATCCCTGACAAAAGTGAAATCTCTGGTCTGTTCACCATCTCCGAAAATGACAGGAGGCTTCCCTTCCCGGGCCATACTGATGAACTTGGGGATTGCCGCAGCGTATTGCGAGTTCGGGTCCTGGCGCGGACCATAGACATTAAAGTACCTGAGACAAATAGTAGGCAACTGGTAAACCTCTCTGAAGACCCGGCAGTAGCTCTCGGCGGCAAGCTTACCTGCCGCATACGGAGACAAGGGACGGGGTGTCATCTCTTCGTTCTTGGGCAGTGTGGGAGTATCACCGTAAACAGACGATGAGGATGCGTATACTACTTTCTTGACCTTATTTTGTGTGGCGGCCAGGAGTACATTCAGTGTTCCGGTTACGTTGACGTCATGGCTGGCTCTGGGGGTATCTATGCTTCGCGGTACGCTGGGGATAGCCGCCAGATGGAGAACATAGTCAACACCCTGGAATAGTTTCGAGAGAAGAACAGCATCAGTAATGCTGCCTTCAACAAACTCGACTTCATGGTGACATTGCTCCAGGTTATTGAGCTTGCCTGTAGACAGGTCATCAAGAACAATGACTTCATAATCCTGTCTTGCCAAAGTCTCGGCAAGGTGCGAGCCGATAAATCCGGCGCCACCGGTGACAACCACGTTTTTATTATTCATTCTTTTTTGCAGACTCCTCAAGTTTTTGGTAACCCGGCCGTGTTAAGGATACCGCTTATCCTCAATCCCTCTCCGCCACCTTGACAACATCGTAAGGTGGAATAGATCCTATGTAATAAATCTCATTCCCGATAATAGTCAGGTTACCCAGGTGGGGGTCTGTGAAGTCACCAACATTAGTCCCAAAGATATTCCCGTTTTCAATAAGCTGCGTTGACACCAGCAATCCTTGCTCCAGAGCGTTCAACTGCAAGCTTATCGCCCACTCGTCACAGTCCAGCCTGTCTATTGACAATATACCCTCACTGGCTATGAGCTTCACCGGCATCAGGTCAACGAAATATAACCATGCTTCCAGTTCTTCAACACTTTCAAATTCACGGAATCTCTGAGGTATCGGTGCTTCCTTGCTAACCGCGTCCTCAATGAGAACAGGCTTGTCAATGTAGACCGGCGTTACTATCTCCCGGTTGTGCTCAACGATAACCGGCTTCTCCACCTTCACGGTAACTACCTTCACAACTTGCACAACTTCTGGTTCCAGCTTGTACTCGTACCAGGCCTCACCCAGCCTGAATGTGACCATCAGCAGCAATATGACAAGTAGCGGTCTCATTTTTACCTCCGTACCCGTGCCCGCCTCGGATAGCCGTAGTAGTCAGCGGCCCGGCGAAGATTATCCCTGCCAGTCTCTTGTTTAAGCTAGTAGTACAGCATTCTACGCCACCTGCAATAACTGAAAGTAGACAAGACCGTTATTTTAACCCCGAACCAGTACGACAATGATAATTAGCACGGCAAGTAGCCAGCGATAATATACGAATACGTTTGTAGAATTCTTCTGGAGGTAACGCAGCAGGAATTTGATGCACAGGTAGCCACTGATAGCGGCGGCAATAAAACCAGCCGCAAACATGACCAGTTCTGCCTGCACCATCAGCCCTGCTTTCAGTTCACCATAAATACTGAAAAGGCTTTTGACACCCGCGCCTACCACGATCGGTGCCGCCAGGAGAAAGGAATAGCGGGCTGCAACTTCCCGCTGTAGTCCTAACGCCAGGCCGGCGGTAATGGTGCTTCCCGAGCGGGATACGCCAGGGAAAATAGCCAATGCCTGGGCAAGCCCTATCAGGACAGAATCCTTTAGGCGAATTGAGAAAAGATTTCTGATATGACGGGCCTTCCATTCTGCCACGAACAACACGACGCCCAGCAGGGCGATCACAATCGCCATAATTATTATGGCTTGAGAAGAGTGCGGCGTACCTGGCTGATGAAACAACTCTTCAATTGTGCTTTCAGCCAGCATACCGACGATGATGCCGGGAATAGTGCCGATAATCAACAACCATGCCAGCCGCCGTTCTGGATCAGCGCCTATCTTTCGCTCATTAATACTGGCAAACCCAGCTCTAACCAGCTTCCTCCAATCTGCCTGAAAAAACCAGAGCAATGCTACCAGTGTTCCCAGATGCAGCGCCACATCAAAAGCTATACCCGGTTCGTTCCAATGAAACAACCAGGGCACAATAATGAGATGCGCCGAACTTGAGATGGGGACAAACTCTGTGACACCCTGGACAATACCAAGTATGACAGCTTGAATGACGGTCACAAGCATTCCTTTACCATGAACTGAAAGACAACATCATGATTGTCCCCAAAATAGGCGGCAAGACCGGATACCGGAAACAACCCCGGGGAGCGTTACCTCCTGGGAGGCAATTTAAGATAACTAAATAAAGGAATAAAGCCGCGAAGCCTATTGAACGTTAGCCCTGCGGTGAAACAGCGCTGAAAATATCAGTCCCAGGCTCAAGCCAGCTATATCCGCAAGGAGGTCATAGAAATCCGCATGACGGAGAGGAATGAAAAACTGCGCAACCTCAGTGCCCATAGCCAGCAGCAGGCCGAATATGAGTCCGAGCCTAAGCCGGTCCCGGAAACGAGAGAACCCCGCACCATAGACAGTAACCACCCCGGTGATGAAGAACAGCCCGAAATGAGCAATTTTGTCAAACCTGAATCCGTTAACGGCTGGTATCCGGGCGTCACTAAACGGGGCCAGTAACAGCCCCAGAAGGATCAGTGTCCACAAGATAAGTACTATGGCGCTTCGTTTCACCTCAATAAATCTATGACACGCTTGTCGGGCAGGAAACCTAGCTCAAAGCAAGGCACCTTGGAGCTGAGCCGTTCACAGAGCCCCAGAGTATAATCCATCCCGCCGGCATCCCAGAAGGTGGGGAAAGAGCGAACCAGGATACGAGAAGCAGCATCAACCGGCTGAACTGGAGTCAACCGGTTTTTTTGGTCATGAACGAGAAAGAATATGCTTTCCAGCGGGACACTCAGTGGCGAAGCAATTTCGGCATCTCCATGCCAGGGAGTCCCATACATCTGATAGCTATCACCCATGTCTCTAACGATGATACGATCATCACTGAAAATAGTAATTCCAGATTCGCCATCCCACAACCTTGATAAAGTCGTCTTCCCTGCTCCAGAGGTGCCGAGAAATAACAATCCTCGCCCACGGCACTCTACCCCGCAGGCGTGTACCAATATCCCGTTACCTCTGGATAGTCTGCCTGCTATCAGCAGTTCATCCAGCGGGTAGTTAAGCGGGCTGAAGCATTTATCCTTCTTCGACTCTGTTGCCCGACTATATATCGTGCCAGCCTGAAAGTCAGGTTCCATGACAGCTATCTTATACGGAGTGTCATCAAGTTCCCAGGCATGGAAATAATAAACCAGCTTGCCTCCGCTTTTGAAAAGTCTCCATACGCCATTAGTCTGAAAGAGGGCATCCTCAAACTCCAGGTCAGGGACACTTCCGTATTCAGCTTGTAAGAGTACGTCCGGCTCACCTCCAG
This sequence comes from Dehalococcoidales bacterium, assembly GCA_030698765.1. NCBI lineage: Bacteria > Bacillati > Chloroflexota > Dehalococcoidia > Dehalococcoidales > Dehalococcoidales bacterium. The sequence continues at coordinate 21,214 of JAUYMF010000043.1, read as the reverse complement.
AAACTACGAATGCTTCGTGGTTATAACTGAGAGTCAGATCAGGACTACAATTGCTGACTAATGAGAAGATGATACCGCCTAAAGACAGGTTCAGCCGTTGAGTAGCAAGAGGCGTTGTTCTTAGCATTGCCGTTTTCTCTCCTTTCGGTAACCCGAAAACTTACTCTACATTCAGACCTGCAGGTTAAACAAACGTCAGTCATCTGTCTTTCAACCTGTTCTGATATATGGAGTTCAGTTACGGTATTCAGGAGCCGGAAACGCCTCGGCAGACCCCGCCTCCAACCCCGGCTGGCCAGCTGCAACGATAGGGGTCGCCCTGTGCGGGATCATTGGTATCAACCTCGTGATTCTTACAGACTTCGAGGACAGCCTCTTCCGGCACCAGGCTTACTTGCGTCACTTCCGGTTTCTGATAATGCTTCCTGTTCCTTTCCATATTATCCCTCCTATTTTTATTTGTTCGCTTTTGTACCCTCATTTTAGTATAGCCTCCGCATATGATTATTTCAATCCAAATGCCTTCGCTCTTTGATGAGCTATCTGGCAATAATAATTGACCACAGCCTCCAGGTCACCACATTCGGCATAAGCAGAGCCCGGACAGTTACCACACAGGGAGTGTAGCTCACAACGACCGCAAGGATAGTCTGATTCAGGTTTACGGGACCTTAGCTCGGGGAAGAAGGAATAGAAGCCCTCCTGCAAGGAGCCGTGTCTCAGGTCGTAGCTAGGCCAACGGGCAGTCATGCAAATGGACATCTGACCATAAGGATCGACATGAAAGTTGTAGAGACCGGCTCCACAGCCAAAAATAGTATCTACCTCGGGAATACCTCCGAATTTCTGACAGACTTCCTGAAAAGCTCCTACCCGCTTGTCATCGGAAAGGTCCAGTGCCACTACTTCTTCTGGTGTCAATCTGAAATTAACCGGCTCCCGGGAACCATTAAAGGCTGCATTTACTATAGGATCATACCTGAATTTTACTCCGAGACTTTGCGCGAAGTCCTGAAGATTACGGATTTCATGACGGTTGATGGTCATCGCCATTGTCTTAAGATTAAGTGGTATTCCGCGTTCCAGTAACCGGTGGACCCCTTCAACTGAACGGCGGAAGGAGCCAGGAACCCGGGTCACCTTATCGTGAGTCTCGCTGGTTGTCCCGTATAACGATATTTCTACCCGGTAAGGAGAGTATTCCTGGAGGTAATCAGCCAGTTCGTCGGTGAGGAGAGTAGCATTAGTAAACAGGGTAATAAGGAAACCTTTCAGCTTCGCGTATGTGTATATTTCCAAAAAGTCGGGGCGGATAAGCGGTTCGCCTCCGGTTATCAATAGCCACATACACCCTGCTTCAGCAGCTTCTTCCAGCAAAGAGCAGATCTCCTTAAGGGAGAGTTCGCAATTCATTACCTGCCTATCCTGTAACGGAAGACGGCCGTAACAGTGGACACAGTTCAGGTTGCAGCGTAGCGTCAGTTCCAGGCTACCCTTCACAGGTTTCCGGTGTTCCCCGTGCTCCCGGCGCAGGTTCTCGCCGAACTGGCCAAAGCTGATCCGTTTTATGCTTGATTTTGTCATACATTCCTCAGAGTAACCTGTTACTTCCCATGGCTATCGTCTATTGAAGATGAAGCCATTTATCCTTACGCCCGCATTCTTCAAAGCTACCGTGGCCTCTTTAGCCCGGTCTATCATTGAGACATCCGGTTGGAGAACCATCAGCGCTTCATCCGCATTCCTGGCCAGGATTCTGGTATCAGCAGTTTCATCTACGGGGGCGCTGTCCACAATCACGACGTCATAAGTCTGCCTCGCCTTTTCAAAAAGCGCGCGCATCTGAGGAGATGAAAGTATTTCAGCTGACCCCGCTGATAAGGTTTTGGAAGCAATGACATCGACGCCATCTACCCGGCTTACCAAGCCCAGCAGTTCATCGTCGCTCTGGAAGACTTCCGGTAAACCGGCCGTTTCCACCAGGCCCATGCTTTCAGCAAGGTCGGGTTTCCGCAAACTGCCATCTATGAGCAGCACCCGGCGACCCTGCAAAGCCACTACCCTTGCCAGGTTGGAAGCCACGGTTGTCTTACCCTCTCCTTGCGCCGGGCTGGTGACAAGGAGAACACGCCCATGCCAGGAATCCATATCGAGATTTGTCCTCAGAGTTCGGAAGGTTTCCAGATAATAAGGGTCTTTACTTTCCAGCACTGAGGGGGAATGAGGATTCGAAATCGTCGCCGAGATGCGACCAAGTAGCGGGAGACCCAGGTAATCGGACATTTCCGGTTCATCCCGAACTCTACGGTCAAGACGTTGCAGCAACAGGGCAATCATGACTCCCAGGAGCAGAGCAGCGATGGCGGCCAGGACGACGCTCCTGTAACGGGCAAACATGCCTGCGTCTACATACCGGACAACCGCCTTGTCCACTACTCTGATCGCACTGCTATCGTTGGTCAATAGAGTCAGTTGCAGGTCCTGTCTTAGCCTGTCCAGTGCAGCATAGCCAAGCCTGCCTCCCCCTCCTTCGCCGATGCTGGCTATAACATCAGGCAAATCCCAAACCGCATCGCTAGCCGCGCTTAGTAAGCTTCTCATCTTGAGCATCTCTTCATTAAGTTCCGGGTCGAAGATGTCAGCGCGCACCTGATCCGTTCGGGCAAGCAGTGCACTCAGCTTCTTAGCGGTCGCCCGAACTCCGATTTCAATCTCAGAAATCTCCCTCAGACTCAGGAGAATACTTCGGTCAGAAGCAGAAGGCACCAACTTCTGTGAAAGCGTCTCTAATGTCACCTGGGCAGACGCCAATTCCTCATTCAGCGCACTCAGCAATACAGGTTGTTGAGTTCTCAAGTTGGTCGCCTCGCTGAGTTTCGTATGAGCAGTCTCCAAACTGGAGATGACGAGGCGGGAATGCTGAACCAATCGATACTCAAGACCTGTAACCAGATTGCTCTTTTCTGTTCCGGCAGATGACATGGCTTGCGCTGCTGACAAAGCTGTTATCTGTGCCAGAACTGCTTCCTCGGCAGATATGGCCACATGAACCCATTCCTCGACATCGATTAATATTTTGTAAACTTGTGGGTCCTGTTCAAGTCGCCTCGCCTCGGTTAATTGCGTATTTATGGTCTCAAGCTTTATGGAGAGCGCGCGAGCGCGAGCCTCAATAGCAGCTATCTCAGCAGGTCCGAAATGAAGTTTCTCAGTAAGGACGGAAAGCTGCTGCGCTTCAGAGAGCGCAGCAGCTACCTGATCGGGTAAAAGCGTGTTCACCCTCGAGGAGATTACGGGTTTCCTCGCCAGCATTTGTTTCACTTGCGCAGCCACCGCTTCAACAGCCGATAGAGCCGCTTCTGTCTGCTCAACTAACCGGGTCGATGAGGTGCTGAGAGAAATATCCAGGTTACTCTCGTTCAGATCCTTTATCTGCCTTGTGGTTCTCTCAAGTCCTTGCTCAATAGCTGCTAGCTTGGCCCTGTTAGCTTCATACACGTAGGCTTCAGCCACCGAGTTGGCCTGTTTCTCAGCCAGCAAAGGGTCGGAGGACGAGACTGTAACCGCAAGCAGGCTGGTGCCTTTTACTTGTTGAATTGTAAGAGCATGGCTCAGCTTATTTATTTCCGAAACTAAATACTGAGAGTCTGACACTTTCTCCGGATCAAGCTGGCTAATTGCACGTTCAAGCACGGTACGACTTCTCATCAGTTCGATTTGATTGCCGACGTCCTGCTGGTTAGATATTCCAAGTCCTGCCGTTAATGACAAGCTTGGCTGTTCACTTTCTACCATTACCGTCGCCGTAGCCTCGTACAATGGAGGTTTGGTCATGGCATAAACTCCGGCTATCACTATCGCCACCAATACCATAACAGTGACGGTCCACTTATATCGCCACAATCCTTTTAATTGGCCTGCTAAATTTAGCTCTTTCTGTTCCATAATATTTGAACCTCCTGCCTTGTAGCGAGGAAGGCCTGGCTTTGAAATCTCCGACTAATCTTCTATACTGTAACAATGTGGCAGTTTCAGCGTTTAAACCAAGAGTTAATATAACTAACCAATTGATTCTCCAGTATTAGCCGATTGGCTGTTGGTTCGCCGTATCTTTTCATATAAGATTGTTGTTATGTAACTTAGCAAGGGAGCAAGTATCTTCGGGCTAGTATGTGCCGGTCACTGTTACTGTATTGCTGGCTGTTCAAGTTGGTCAAAAAAAGAAAGGACTCTTATGCATCTATCAGGAAAGTTCAAATGTAGAAGTCTGTCTACTGTCAAACTAATTTTGTCCGTTCTAATAGTCCTGAGCGTCTTCTTCACAAGTATGTTTCCCCCTAAAACTCCCGTTTCCAAGGCCAGTGGGTGGTCTGGCTGGGATAATATGGACACTATATCCATACTTCCTGCATCTGACGCATTCCTGGATACTGCCGCCAATGAGCTTCAGACATATCTGGAGAAAATGTCCGGCAAGGTATGGAAGATAGTTAAGGGCAACCCGGGTTATTCAGCTATTCGCCTGGATGTCAACCCGGACCTACCGGATTTTACCAGCCGCAGCGATGAAGCCGTGAAAATTATCTCGGATGCTGCAGGTATCCGCATTACTGGTAAAACTTCTGCTGCTACTCGCCATGGTGCCTATATTCTATTGGAAAAACTGGGCGTCCGCTGGTTCTTTAAACATCCAGCCTGGGAAGTAGTACCTGAATCACTGGAAGACCCGGGTACCTTAAACGAGATTCAGGATCCCTCCTTTTTCTACAGACTGATTGTGCCAGCAGGTAACTACAACCACACCGCAAGTAATAATTGGAACTTAAGGAACCGCATGCCCGGAACTTCGTTATATCCCGGTCGACACACCTATTCGTCTATAATAGACATATCTGAATATCCCAAACATCCAGATTGGTTCATTGGCAGCCCACCCGGCGGCACCTGGCAACTGAATCCGGAGAACCCTGAGGTCATTGCCAGAGCCATCCAATATGCCCGTGACCAGCTAAGTCAACCACCAGTGAAAACACCTTATAGCATTGACCCGCTCGGTCTGGGTGCAGCCTGTATCTCTCCAAGGGACGGCGGGGGATTCAACCCGCCATATGATCAGACGAACGTGCAACTGATCACTGACAGGGTATTCTACCTGGCTAACGAAGTAGCTAAAGCCATCAAAACAGAGTTCCCCGGTAAATACGTATCACTGCTTAACTATTTCATCTATTCAGGTGTACCCACGTATGACCTTGAACCAAATCTACTGGCGTTTGTAACAACCGGTTATAGCTACTCTAATCTTCTCCTTACCCAGCGGATTGAGGGGTTGCGTTCCCGGGGTGCTGAGGTTGGCATATATGATTATCTTGATGTCTGGGTATATGAACAGGACTCTCCGGACATAAATTTTGACCATGTCAGGCAAATAAGTACGTACGCATCCAGCGGCGCCAAAGCGTATAAAGTCGAAGCGTCAGATAGTTGGGCCGGGAACGGTCTTACCTACTACCTAATCAGCAAGCTCCTCTGGGACTCCAATGCAGACGTAGAATTTTTGCTTGACGACTTCTATACCAGGGCCTTTGGTCCGGCGAAGCAAGTAATGAAACACTACTTTGAAAACCGTGAAACGGATGATGCCGCCCTGGCAGCTTCTTTTAAAAATTTAGACGAAGCAGAGTCATTAGCGGCAGGCAACAGCGAAATCATTGAACGTATCCGCTATCTTGAGTATTACACTCGCTACTTATGGCTATGGCACAATAAAGGGATTACGAACCTGACTCTTGATGAGTTGAAAAAATTCTATACCTTTATCACCAAAATCAAAGACCTTTATGTAGTTACCTCCAACTATGTCCTGAATGACCTGCGCAAAGAACTTGAAAACAGGGGACTAACATCTTCGGAAATCGAAGCTCTGAAAGACTTTACCCCACCCACAGCGGTGGAGTCCAGGAGATGGCTGAATGAAGCCCTGGCGGCATTTAGTGGATTTTTTACCCCTTATATAAACCCTCGGGAGATTGAACTTAAAACTCTCGGTGATGCTGAGCCTAGACTCCCTGTAATGCATGGATGGTTTCAAGACATTCTTGTTCCCTCAGAAGGTAATGAAAACATTGATATTCTGGTAAAGGGTAAAGGTGTAATACAGTGGTACGACCCCACAGGACTGCTGATAGATTATGAAAGTTTTGAGAATAAGCTGGAAGATTGGACATCTGTTACGTTTAACGCTACACTCCCCGGCACCTATATTCTCCATTCAACATATTCGAGACCAGTTGGCAGCGCCTTATACGTGGACGTCCCGGACCGCCCGGCGTCAATTATAGCAAACCCCACAAGAAATATTTTCCAGCCGGCAGAAACCCCACCGATGAACGCCCCCTCTTACTGGGGAAGCACTGCGGAATATTTTTACGTACCGTCAGGTACTGTAAATTTTCGTTTTGGCGCCAGTGTCGTTTTCTCAAAATGGCCCGCTCACGGGCAGCTCACTGACCCGAACGGAATTACATACCCGTTCAACTTTGACAAACAAGACTGGTACTCAGACGAAATAGCTTTTGTTTCTCCTGTTCCGGGTATCTGGAAGGTAGAAATAGATATGAATTCCAGGTCAGGACAATTCTGGCTTGTTGGCATTCCGCCTCTTGTCTGGCACGATTCAAAATACTTACTCGTACCGGCAGCAGATAGTTCGCCTCCCCTTCCCGTGCCACCTACACCACCATCATCAGGCGGAAGTGGCGGGGGGGGGGGGGGTGTACCGCTTAACTCAAAGCCTGTGGCTGACGATCAGATAGTAGGAACGGATGAGAATACGCCGGTGAGCTTTACTCTAACAGCCTCTGACCCGAACGGGGATACTCTGACCTATGCCATCGTTTCTAGCCCATTTAAAGGTACATTGTCAGACACACCACCCGTTCTCACCTATACACCAGACCCTGCCTTCACTGGCTCCGATAACTTTACCTATATTACCAGTGACGGTCAAACTACTTCCAATACGGCTACCGTTTCCATCACCGTAAACAGCGTAAACAAACCTCCCATCGCAATCAACCAGAGCGCGGTCACGGATTTGAATAAGCCGGTCGACATCGTTCTCGGCGCTTCTGACGCCGATGGGGATACTCTGGTCTACAATCTGGTTACTATGCCCACTCACGGCACCCTATCAGGACCCACTCTCTCCCTTGTTACCTACACTCCTGATGCTGCTTTTACCGGTTCAGATAACTTCACGTTCACTGCAAGCGACGGCAAGTCGACTTCGAATACGGCTAATGTCAGCATCACGGTACGCCAGGTTAATGGTTTGCCTGTTGCGTTTAACCATGACCTGGTTACCGGTTCTGATACTACGCTCTATATCGTCGTCAGTGCTTCCGATCCGGACGATGATGCTCTGACATATGCCATCGTTAACAGTCCGTCTTTCGGCATCCTGTCGGGTGCTTTACCGTCTGTCACCTACAACCCTAACCCTGCCTTCACTGGCTCGGACATGTTCACCTTCACTGCCAGCGATGGCAAATCGACCTCGAATACGGCTACGGTTATTATCACCGTGAACCGGAGTAACAGGCTACCTTCTGCAAATGATCAGAACGTCACCATTACTGGGAACACTCCTACAGACATCATCCTGAACGCTTTTGACTCCGACGGTGATTCTCTGACTTATGCCATCACGAACGGCCCATCCAATGGCACACTATCGGGCAGTCTACCCTTTGTCACATACATTCCCAACCGTGATTTCCAGGGCTCGGATAGCTTTACTTTCACTGCCAGTGACGGCGAAGCGACTTCAGAGCCGGCCGTTGTCACTATAATTGGCAATGGAGAGAATCCGGCCTTCGTTATACCCTTCATAGGCTTAGGGAAATCGGGTAATCTCCCGGTGATCTTTGCTGTACCTCCAACAATATTAGTAGTAGCGTTAGCCGGGGTGCTAAGCTATCGATATGCCAGGCGGTCAGTCAAACGTTACAAACGACCGAAGTTAACCATGTTAAGTTTTGTTCAGAGAGTACTGGATTCCCGCAAATTCAAAGATTGACCATGCAGCATTGCCTTCAATATGGCGCCGGATAACATTCTTGTACCATCAATGGTTAATGGTTAGAATGATGAGGAGCCGTTCTATTTGTGGAATTACAGATATCGTGGAGCCAGCGGTCCAGAAGCATGTCCTGCTTTAAATTTTGGGCTTTTGCCGGAGACAAATTCCTCACTAATCGGAGATAGTAAGAGATTCTGTGTTTTCGATGTTCGCGCTCTTGAAAAATCCTCGCCGGAATATGAAATATCTTATTGAAAATAGCCAATATTGCTGCATGTTGGCTATACTGATCTCTTGGATCCACAAAGTAAAGAGGCACCCAATCCCTGGTGCTCAATACCCGCTTTTGAATGAATAGTGCCGCAATAACCGAACTAAACCATGAAGGCTGAAGACGGGATAATACGCTCTCCGGCACTTCCGTGCCCAAGAGATGCTCGCAGGCGTAGAATACGATATGCAACGCTGCTCCGACCCCGAATTCCTCAGCGAGGGCTTCTACCATATCCCAATCCAGTGAGTCACCAAAATGCAGGATAACCTCGGAAATGTCGCAGAGTTGCCCGATAGCGGACACGCTGCTGTAATGACGGTCAAATATGAAATGGATACCCAGGTGTATGAGCAAATCTTCGGGTGCGAAAGTCAGGGAATCGGTTTCCAATATTGTTATGCGCTGAGCTCTGTTCCAGAAGTGATGCAAGTCGAAATGATAAGGGGAGTCAGAATCAACGATATGCTGATGTATCTCCAGAAAAATGTGCTTCTCGCGATTCATCATACACGGTAATTGATGCATCTTTTCCCTGGCCACCTCTTGAGAGTGGCGACTATATATATGCTCATAGCCGTGCTGCGAAACAACTGCCTCGACACGGTCAAGATGCTCAACCGGAACCAGGATATCGAGGTCACTCATCGGTCTCAAGCTAATATCCTGGTAAACGATACCCAGTAGAGCTGCTCCTTTAAGTACGATGACGGGTATGCCCTCCCGGTTAAGGGCAGCCAGCAATCTGGAAAGTTCATCTTGAAGAAGCACGTTTCTGGTTAAACTCGTGTAGTATATGCTCTGCAATTTTTTGAGCACAGGCTGTGGAACAAATGCCGTCAATTCTGCGCTTCTGAGATGATGGGAGAGCAGGCATGACAGCCGGTGAAAGGTTGCTTTTTCCAGTAGCAATTCCCAGTCAGGTTCTCTGGACAGCAGGACTTTTAAGGCTTCATGCCGCTCAGGAGACCCATTAATCCGGGCGCAATGAAGAAGAACCTGGTCTTCCCGGCTTAGACCGTCCGTCATCGTCCAGTCGTTTCGTCCCGTCTTATTTTTCACGTTTGTCATTCTTTTATTCTTACTCTGTGTAATTAATTCCGGTTGTAAGGGCGTCTGGAAATCGATCATGCCAATCCGTCTCTGGAAAAGATGCCACGTTCTTTCGAACGTTCGTTCAACAAAAGTTGCTCCCGAAAATACCATTCCGGCGAAAGCCGGAATCCAGTCATCTCACTCAACTGGATTCCGTGTCAAGCACGGAATGGTTCACTCGGTCGGCGATATTTTCATCCTTTGTGGTGGCACTTGAAAAGTGACATGGCTGTTCTAGATATTTACGAGAAAAAGACCGGGTAGTTGCTCTATTATTTCCTTTATGATTTTCTCCTTTGATTTGCCCGCCTGGTCAATATTAATATCAGCGTATTTGTAGTAAAGAGGATGTCTCTCATCATAGATTTCTCGTAATGATTTGCTCTTAAACCCGATAATGCCCCTGTTTGATGCGTTTTCCAGCCTCCCTTGAATATTCTCGAAGGTATCATCAAGGTGAACCAAAAAAGAATGCTCTTTAAGGTATCTCATAAGGTCGGGGAGATAAACAATACTGCCTCCCGGTGCAATAACCCTATGCTTCATATTCAATTCATGCATTCTCTGTTTTTCCAGCAATAGAAGAGCGTCTTCCCCCTTGTCGTTAATGATGCATTGAATTGTCTGCCCCTCCGTACTGCATATGTATTCATCCAGGTCTGTAAAATCGAATGCTAAAGCTCTGGCTAATCCTGAACCTATGGTAGATTTACCCGTACCTGCCATCCCGATCAGGATAACGCCTTCTTTTCTCATTGAAAAATAACCAGCCATAATGATGGAAATAAATATTGTATTTGACGTACAGGGATATCTTGAGATCGTCACCTGTTTATGCCAGAAGAGCCGTAATTGAAGGCTAATTGGAGATGACGGCACTATCGCGAATGGTTGAATTAATGTATCTATCGATCCCTTCGCGTAGCGAGCAAGGCTGATAACCTAACACTCTATTTGCGAGCCCTATATCAAGAACAAACCTGAAAGGCCGGTTACTTTCTTCCGCGGTAAACCGAACATTCGAACTGGACCCGGTTAGTTGAAGAATAGTCCGGGCCAGAGTCTTTATGCTGGTTTCTTCGCCACTACCAATATTATAAATTCCCGGCTTATCCCGTTCCAAAGCCAGCAGATTGGCTTTGATCACATCCTTGATATAAACGAAATCGTTTGATTGGTTCCCATCACCATGTATTGTCAAAGGGTTATTGTCCAGAGCCTGATGAATGAATCGGTTCACCGCTCCTCCTTTTTTGCCTCCCCTTCCATAAACGATAGAGTAGCGTAGCACAGTCACTTTGGCCAACTTTGCATATAGCTGTGCGTAGACTTCGCCTCCAAGCTTGCCTATTCCGTAGTGGGTACGGGGTCGCGTGGGATGCTTTTCATCCACCGGCAGACGTTCAGGGGGTTCGGAATAGACGTCAATACTTGAACTGTAGATAAACCTGTCAATATTATTTGAACCGGCAGCACTCAATAGATTAAGAGTGCCCCGGGCGTTAATATCCAGACTCAGGAAGGGATTATCATGATCAGTTATACGGGGAAGTTGCGCCGCTAAGTGGAAGATAGCTCCGATATTATGATCTTTTAACAATTGACAGATTGCCTCTCTTTCCCGTATATCTCCACGTATCAAATGAAAGTTGGGCTGCTGCAATAAAGGTCTCACGTTCTCAGCATTGCCCGAATACGATAGCGCGCAGACATCATATCCACGCCGCACCAATTCATGGCATAGATGAGAGCCGATGAAACCGGTGGCCCCGGTTACCAGAATGTTCATTTTGCTATGAAACAAGCTAGGCATAATTCACTCATAAAGAGTTCGGCTTGAAACGTCTCTGTCAGAGCGCAACGGCAGCCAAAACTGGGAGATTTCAAAGCCCCAAACAAGTATCACCTCAAAGATATTGTCTCTTTCCTTAATTCAATCGAGGAACCAGTCCCGCGATTGTTTCCTTCATAAGCCTCCTCTCCCGGTCAGAGAAGGCTCTCATCAAAAATAGCGCTGTGCCGAATATCGTTGCTCCTGTAACTATTGCCAAAATGATGCCGAAAATGCCATCAACTCTTATGAAGTAAAGGGCCAGAGCCATCACAACAGACCCGGCAACAACCTTAACCAATAATTTGGAGTCAATAGTGATTCCTATCGCTTTTTGTGCCCATACAGTTACGATCGTCGCCAAAGTGAAGTGAGACACCATACTGGAAACTGCCGCGCCGATTATACCAATCTGAGGAATTAGAACCAGGTTAAGTCCCACATTGATGATTGCGGCTAAAGCTATGACCAAAGGCAACCGTCCGGTCTCTTTAACCAGGTAAACTACGTACACATTGATCTGATACACGCCTGAAAATATTACTCCCACGCCAAGAAAAAAAATCAACAGTTCACCGGATAGAAACTCGGAAGTGGTAAGGACGCTCAACAGACGTTGGGACAACATTGACAGACCAACAATAGCCGGGATAGCCAGACAGAGAAAGATCTTGGTTGAATATTGCAGATAACTTTTTACCTTTTGTACCTCTCCCTTTTCCCACAAGCCGGATACTGTGTAGAAAACATTGGCCGCTACCGGGGTTATGAAGAAAGAGATGAGATTGACCAGTGACCATGAAACGGAGTAAATACCGGCATAGGATAAACCGAGGAGGTGGGTAATGATATACCTGGAACTGGAGTTCATGGTCCAGAAAAGGAGTGCTGAAGGTAAAATTGGAATACTGAAGAGTACGTATTCCTTTAAGCCGCGGATGTGGAGAGTTGGTACGCCTGTTTCAAGGAATATCAAGCCCAGTACCAGGATTACGAAAAGGCCTTGAATGATAATGTTGGAAAATACGACCCATATCAGATCAAACCCGTTAATTATAAGTATCGCCAAAATAGCCGTTTGCAACAAGGAACAGCCAATTTGCATAACGGCCACTCTTCTTATTCTGCGCAAAGCCTTGTAATAGCACAGGGATAGGCCGAACAGGGCACGAACAGCAGTCCACAGGAAAGTTAATGAAACAAAGGGCATATATCGGGAATCCACAAATATGGCTGCCGATAAGCTTTCCCTGAGAATCCAGGATATGACCAGCAACAGGAACCCGATGCTGAAAACCGGCCAGATTACTATGCCCAGGGACTGCCGTATCTTTTCTCTGTTCTGCTGACCTGATAGGAATCTTATATAGGCACTATCGAGTTTCAGAGTTAATATAGGGGCAAGCAAAGCCGTGGTTACAGATATTTGCGCCCACACACCATAAAGCTCGGCAGGGAAAGACTTTGTCAGAAAGGCTACGGTTACCAGACCTACGACACTTTGAAACCCCAGACCTGAAAAAGTCCATATCGTATCGCGGGTGAACTTCCGGACCTCGTCTACGGTTCCCCGGACGAAAGTCTGGACTTCACTTGCATTTTCATTAATCACGAGTAATAACGTCCTGTTAACGATAATCGTTGAATGCCGGGTGAGCAACAGTTGCCACGTTGTAAAGAGGCTCGATGATGAAGTCTGGTGTTGCGTGCTCTACGAGTCTGTTCAGTATATTCATGTCAAATATCTCATGGCACTGTGGGGATTGGTGAAAAAGTTGAATAAAATAATGCCGAAACTCGGGGGAATGATACCATAGATACCAGTATCTTTTATCCGGTGACTGAGATGAGGTTGAAGGCGCTGCTAGACTCAAGACCCTGCCCAAGCCAGCTCTGGATATTCTGGTAGCTAAATCGAACAGGGTCGGCGTACATGCTCTGGCCTTTGGTGACAGAATGGGCCCTTTGGGAGTGTCAATCTTACTTAAGGGTGCGTCCAGCCCGGTATAGATATATTCCTGCATCAGTCTGCGGTACAAATACTGATGATAGAGATACTTTCTGGGTAAACCGGTGAAAAAATCAACCACTTCATAGTCCCAGAAAGGTATCATCACCTGATAACCGAAGCTCCTGTATGTGTGACACTCACGTAGCGTATATCGTCTGATGCGTTGCTCGGTTGTCCAACGCTGGGTCAGGCTTAATATCGTCGGGTCATCATTCACTTTCATCGTTTCCCTGAAGCTGTCCTGAACGGTATTCCAGTGTCCGGAACTCCAGGGGTAAAGTTGTTTTAAGCTCCGGTCACTCATGCTCTTATGCACTTTCCCAATCGCCAGGCGAGTTAATTGATGATTGAACGCGTGTAAGTAATAGTCGACTACGTGACTGCCGGCGATGAAATCACCCGAATGCCCGGGAAGAAAAACGTCACAGGTAGATTGGCATTCCCCGTTTACGGCATAAGCTCCTATCCCGTGTGAATATTTCGTGGTTGAACCGATAAGACTAACCAGGTCATCGTGCCGTTTACCGGTAAAAGCCTGTTCGTCTTCCCAGGTTATCTTCTTGATTGGTATGGATAGAAAATCTGCCACCCGGGATGCCAGTTCTAAATCCCCGTAGCCGGGCGTGCCATATGAATAGGCGATTACTGGCACGTTGTTTCTGCTTAGTCCCCAGGCGATAAATCGAGAGTCCATGCCGCCGGACAGCGGGACGCCCGCAGTCCATTTTCTCTTTTGGATAGCATTTGCGTAGATTTCAAATATGTTCTTAAACAGGTGCGCCAGAAGGTCGAGCAATTCTGTTTCAGACTCGTGCCTGTGCTCTGTCAGCTTGTAGGACCAGTACTGGTTATGAAACACTCGTGGCTCTTGAGTATAATCTATGCTGGTAACGGCGTGGGGGGGAAACTCCCAAACTCCTTCGATAAGCGTTTGTGTTCCCAGTACATAACAGAATTGCAATAGCTGCGCAACTGCTACCCTGTTTAGCTCTTGTGCCTCAATATCACGTACAATCCGCCAGTAATCATCACTTACGAACATCTCTCCGTTATGCTGGCCCCAGTAAAGAGGAACAGACCCCCACCTGTCTGTGATAATATGAACACATTTATTCCGCTCATCAACCAATACGAGCAGGAAACTACCGTTAAGATCGCCAGCTTCGTTCAATAATCGTCCCTGGTGATACAGGCGCATGGCATACTCAGCGGCTTCCTTATCAAAGAGAATGGTACTGAAACAATGTCTGAAATATCCGAAAAGCCAGCAGGTTACAGGGGGATTAACCGATACATAGACAGTATTTCCTTCTTCTGATGTTAAGTTATTGACTGTTACGGAGAGGTGCATGTTAAAGTTATTCATTTTAGTATATCTCGGGCTGATATTGATGAGCTTTGTTTTCTTCCTGATAACAACGTCATCCAGGAACAATCATACGTGGTCGAGGTCGCCAAATCTAAAAAAGTACCTGCAATTGGGGGGCAGGTTTAATCTGGTGCGTATATTGATATAGCTGGTGCTACGGCTTGGGATGAAACCTAACCTTCTTAAAAGATGAGGAAAGTTGTCTTTTGTCGCCGGTTCATTTTGCATGGAGTAGGTCTCTATTACATCTGCTTTTTGCTTCTTGAAAAATGCAAATGCAAACGCCATCAGAGTTCGGTCAATTCCCTCTTCTTCGGGATCGGTCAACATGTCGACTATGTACCCCATGCGCACATTGTCACGAATTTCTTCTCCCAACGTAATAACAATATATCCAAGCAGATGGTCCTTCTTATGCGCAGCATAGATTGTGAACTTGACGGGGCTTGCCACATATCTCCAATTAAGGTACTCTTTGTCTCTCAGGATAATCGCGTCATAGTCTTTAGAAACGCGTTCCCATAAATCCACCACGTCATCGTCAAAACGTGAAATCTCAGTAATGTCTAGCCCGTCTAATACAGGTTGATTGACATCTCTAAAGGCTATCCTGGCGCCGGCTCTGGCAAAAAACCTGATTGAATAGAAAGCAAGCTCGTTTTTTACAGTCCCCTTCAGGAAATTATCCATATTCAGGATATAGTAAAACCTCTTGATGCCAAACAACGCAACTGCGCCGAATCTCGCCATCGCCGGAGCTAACATAGCAGACGGCACGCTGTAAATAAGATCGACTCCGTCCCTGTCCGCCTCAGCCAGCAACTTACCACGAATCTTACTGTGCACGCCTTTACCCCTATGTGAAGGCAAAGTAAAACTGTCCATTCCCTGAAAACATTTAATGACCTGCTCTCCGATTTTCATTCTCGCAGTGGCCAATCCGAATGTTGAGATTATCTGACCGTTATGCTCGGCTAAGCTCAGGCGGGTTGGCCCAATCGGATTTTGAAAGTATTTCCAATCATAATAAGCGCTCGTCCGGTTAAAGAATCCGCTTTCACCCAGGCGCTCTCTAAACACCAAAATTGAGGGTAGGTCAGCCTTGGTGGCGTCCCTTATAACCAGTTCTTTTACTATTGTTTCCTCCATGTCATCCCTTCTAATCCTGCTCCTCTGTCAGTATCACAGGGATATATCGGTTGAAGCCGGCTGTTCTTTCGTAAACTGGAGAGCATGGGCCAACTGTCCCATGCTAAGGTTGTCCAATAGACCCGAGTCCCGATAGCGGCAAAACTCGGTAAATATATTCTCCAGTCCCCTAAAAAGTCTTCCGGGGTTGGCGGCAAGGTTGAAAGGATGGAAACACAGGTGAAAGAGCCTCCGCTGCTCTGCCGCTCGTCGTAATGCCCTCTTCGATTTCCACACCTGAAGCCTAACGGCCGGGGTAGATGTCCAATAACGAGGTGGTGGGTAGGATAAACACATCGGTAAGTCCCATAATCCATTGTGTTCCTCAGGCAGAACGGTTGGCCCTGCGCTTAAACAGTAAACGAGCCATCTCATGATTCTCGGCTTGCGGACTGGATCCTGAAGAAGATTGCCACGGTAGGCAATATACCCGTGCTCTTTCAGCACATCCAGATGCCCCACCATCTGAAGCGGGAATACAAATGACTTAAGCTCCAGCCCGAACTCTTCAGCAGCAAGGCGACACGCAAGCAACTCTGATGCAAAACAGTCCCGGCTACACTCCGGGTCGCCCACCTGGATATGAGAAAAGGTATGACAGCCAATCTCCTGGCTAACCTTGCTACTCATAATCTGCTGTAGGATATCTCTTCCATACCAGATAGGGGCATCTTCAAGGTGGCTGCATGGGTCCACAGCAAACCAGTCGTCTGATAACCAGCTATATGTGGGCCTGATAATTTCCGGGTGTATTACCCCGTTTACGGGTTGGCATTTATCCAGGAAGAGATGCCCCACTGTAGCCCAAGTAGCACTAATTTGAAATTTGTCAAGAAGCTCCAGGAGTCTGGTTATGCATGCTCGCGTGAGCTGAAACCACGACTCACGCTCGGCAACTCTACCATAATGTGCTGAACCCCAGGCAAGTTCAAAGTCCAGGGAAAGAACAAAAGCTCCTCTGTCTAGTAGGTTATCCGCTCTGGTTGCAGTCTCCACCTGTTGTAAGTAGCCGTAGCTGACTCCTTTCTAATCATTTACCGTGCGCTACTCAGAAGCTCAATGTTTTTATCAAGAATACTGATAATGTGTGCCAGTATCGAGCTATCACGCTTTTCCCTCAATGCTCCTGAACAACCCTCTGGCAAACCTTAAAAACTCTTCCCGCCACACTTTCCCAGCTCCCGTTTTCTACAGCGTAGCTTCGGCCGCTTTCCCCCATTCTTTCTCTGGTTTCAGTACTGCGAAGCAAGTTAACAACGGCGTTGGCGAGTTCATCAGGATCTTCGGCTGGTACGCAAATTCCGGCATTTGCCCCTTCCAGAAGTTCTCTCACCCCGTCTATGTCACTGGCAACAACCGGTTTCCCGCAGGCTAGATACTCGTATACCTTGTTCGGAGAAAGTCCGGTTCTGCCATTTCTTTCTTCTATAAATGGAGCTACACACAAATCACTGGCGTTAATATACAGTGGAACACTCGCATAAGGTATAACTCCGGTAAAAATAAACCTGTCTGACACGCCTAGTCCGTCGGCAAGGTTAGCCAGTGTTTCGCGGTTATATCCATCCCCGACAATCAAGAACACACTGCTTGAACATTGCTCCAGTATATTTGGACTTGCTTTTATCAGGTATTCTATGCCCTGCCATTTATATAGCGCTCCGACAAAGCAGATATAGTTATGTTTTTCGTTTAGCTGGAGCGCTCTCCTTGCTTCCTGAGTGTTCATCGGTCTGAATAATTCCGTATTAGCTCCACACCCGATTGCAGATATCTTCTCTGGTTTGATATTGTATTCAAGTTCCAGTATTTTCTTGATTTTGGGCTGAACTGCAATTAGATGGTCAGCATATTTGAATGTTTTTTCATTGAGCGAGCCCTTTATGTAACTCGCCCACCTGCGTATTCCCAAAGGCCTTGTCTCCACTTTCCAACTGCTAATAAATAGCGCATTAATTTCTACTATGTATGGGAGCCGGAAAAGTCTAGCCAGAACAAAGGTGAAAAGGGCTTGACTGTCTCTCGTATATATCAGGTCGGGTCTTCTTTTCCTGAGTAATAATGCAGCTCTAACAAAACCCTGCATTACACGCAGCATAGCTGCCATAAGAGGAACTCTCTCGGATGTTTCTGAACCGTTTGCCTTTATGACATCAATCTCGGCGAGTTTTGATAAATTGCTGACCAGCTCCTTAATATGCGTGGTATCGCCTCGCTGGATTGCCAGCGCATAACTGGGTAAAAAGACCAGTATATTCATAAATGTGAATGACCTCTATTTCGTAAAGGTAAACAAATTTCCCCTTAAGCAGTTTCACCCTTCTTCTACCGGAAATCCCATGTGCCAGGGCAAGAGCATTTCTAACTTGCTGGAAGAATAATTATCTCCAATCACTTTCCTGACTGCTGTGGCGATAGAAATTGCATCAGGATAATATTGTTTCTCCAACGCGCGGCTCGCCGGAGCCGGGATGTCAGGTAGAGAAACCCGGGCTACCGGTACCGCACGCGAAAAACGGAAATCATCGTGTTCCATCACTCTGGTAATGACCTCTGCCCCGGCGCCGAAGCTTTTCCAACCGCTGTCAGCCACGACCAGCCTCCTGGTCTTCTTTACAGAGCCGATCACCAGAGATTCGTCCAGCGGCTTCAGTGTGCGTAAATCTATCACCTCAACATCTATACTTTCTTTCTCTAATATTTCCGCTGCTTTTAACGCCTCAATAACCATATATGATGTGGCCACTACAGTAACGTCCTTTCCTTCTCTACGCACCGCTCCTTTCCCAATAGGCACTGTATACATTTCCTCAGGTACGTCTCCCTGGTGAGCATAAAGCCAGCGCTCATCAACATACACTACCGGATTACTGTCCGCTACGCTTGATATGAGCAGTCCCTTCGCGTCATATGGCGTTGCCGGCATCACCACCTTCAAGCCGGGGATATGGGCAAGCATGGCATGTATAGCCTGAGAATGCTGTGCCCCCTGCTCTCCCCCCCGGTTGATTACGCCCCATATAGTTAAAGGGACATTCAAATTTCCTCCGTACATATAGTGCCAGCTTGCGGCATTATTAGCCAGTTGGTCCATGGCGAGATACATAAAGTCCATTCTGGCATGGAACAATATCGGACGCATGCCGGTAAGAGCTGCGCCTATTGCCGTTCCAGCCACACAATTTTCGGAGATAGGCGTGTCTATAACACGGCCTTCTCCAAAACGCTCAACAAGACCGACGGTGCTGTTGCCGGCATACCAGGGGCTATTAACTCCCTGTCCGATAAGAAACACATTCTCATCACCGGCTATTAACTGGTGCAATGCCTCATTTAATGCCTGGACATAGGATATCTGTCTCATGCTGGTTAACTCCACTTCGTTATCTGAACAGACATTCAAGTAGCTCTTCCGAATCAGGGTAACAGACTTCCTCCGCAAAGGTAACAGCATCCTGCACCTCACGCTTGATCTCTGCCCTGATGCTAGACATCTCGGAACTAGAAAGGATACGATTTTCAGACAGTATTTGTTCAAAGGTTTTGATAGGACACTTATTCATCCAGGAATTCAGTTCCTCCTGGCTTCTGAGTTTTTCACCAACATCATTACCGGGCCCTACATGCCCGTGCCACCGGTAGGTCATGCACTCCAGCAGAAAAGGCCCCCCCCCACTTCTGACAGAAGCGATTGCCTCCTCAGTTGCCAGAAAGACCTCCATAACGTCGTTCCCATCAATCCTGCGCCCGGGCATATTGAAGGCTTTCGCTTTCCTGTAAATAGCGGTGTCAGACAGGCAGGATGATACAGGCATATGCGTAGCGTAGAGATTGTTCTCACAAACGAATATTACCGGTAGCTTCTTAAGCGCGGCAAAATTGAGCGATTCATAAAAGACACCCTCATTGGTAGCACCGTCACCAAAGAAGCAAACTGATATAGAACCGGACTTCCGTAGCACAGATGTCAAGGCAGAGCCACAGGCCAATGGTATCGAGCCAGCAACAATAGCGGGACTCCCCGGTAACCCTATCTCTGGAGAAGCTAGATGCATCGATCCTCCTCTCCCCTTTGAGCATCCTGACGCCTTGCCGTACATTTCAGCCATAAGCGTATTTATGTCTCCGCCCTTAGCAATATAATGGCCGTGACTCCGGTGAGTGCTAAAGACATAGTCACTATTTTGCAGGTTAGCACAGACACCCGCGGCCACTGCTTCCTGCCCGATATAGAGATGTACCGGACATTTGATTTCGTTATTCAGGAAGGGGATTATTCCTTCTTCGAATAATCGTATCCTGAGCATGGTTACGTACATCGCCTTCAGGATGTCGGAAGAGACTCCGTTAATTGACCTGTTATCTGACGGTTTACTCATACTACGTATTTCCTCTTAGTGACAACGCGGGAATCTATTTTGTCCATGTTTTCGCTTACCCAGTTTATGGTCCTGGTTAAGCCTTCTCCCAGGTCAACCTTGGGGACGAATCCGAGCATGTTCCTGGCTTTAGAGGTATTTGGCACTCTCAGATCAATATCGGTAAAGTCCAGGCTTTTGAAAACTATCCGGGACTTGCTCCCGCAAAGTTCAATGATTTCTCTTGCCAGCCCCTGGATGGTGATAGTGTTGTTCTGATTGCCAATGTTGAATGCCTGTCCGATAGCCTCAGGAACTTCCATAGCGCGTAGTACCCCGTCGCAAAAGTCGTCGATATAGCACCAGGCTCTTATCTGTGTGCCATCGCCATATACCTCCAGGTCCTCGTTTCTTAGCGCTTTCATTATGAAACGAAGCACAACATGGTCTCCTACTCTGTCAGGGCCAAAAATATTGAAAGGGCGAATCACCACCGCGGGCAGACCCTTCTGGCGGAAATAGCTGAATGCCAGTTGCTCAGCTGCCAGCTTGCTAACACAGTAGCACCACCTTATATCCTGAACTGAAGCGAAGGTGGAATCGCCGCTCTCGGCAATGCCGAAGGCGCGCACTCCAAAGACTTCACTGGTTGAAAATACCAGCACTCGTTCACAGTTCTGGTTGTTTGCCAGCGATTTCAATAGATTTGATGTGCCGCCATAGTTAACTTCCAGCGTGTTCAGGGAATCACTGATGACCTCCTGCACGCCCACTTTAGCGGCCATATGTATCACTATTTGAGCTTCTCTGGTCGCGCAGTCAATACTTTCCTTGTCCAGTATGTCCCCCTGAAATTTTTGGACATATACGTTATTCTTCAGTTCCGAAAAGGCAAAAGCATTGTGCTCAAAATCGGTGTCAAACAGAACCACCTGATTATCCTCACAGAGTCTGGTTGCCATCGCCACTCCGATAAATCCTCCACCACCGGTAATTAGTATATTTTTC
>JAUYMF010000042.1 GCA_030698765.1 Dehalococcoidales bacterium | reverse complement strand
GGCTATTGCCTGATGGTAGGCGGTGACAACGATGCCTATAATCGTCTGGAGCCGGTATTTCAGACGCTGGCGCCGTCGCCGGAGAACGGATATGGGTATGTAGGTCCCAGCGGAGCCGGACACTTCGTCAAGATGATGCACAATGGCATCGAATACGGGGTGATGCAGGCATACGCCGAGGGTTTTGAATTGATGCGGGCAAAAAGTGAATTCAATCTCGACCTGCATCAGGTAGCTCAAATCTGGCGATACGGCAGCGTCATTCGCTCGTGGTTACTGGACCTGACGGCGGCAGCACTGGAAAATGATCCTGCATTGGAGAATATTCAGGCATACGTCGAAGATTCCGGAGAAGGACGCTGGGCGGTGGAGGAATCGATAGAACTTGGCATACCCGTGCCGGTTATCACCCAGGCGCTCCAGGCGCGTTTCAGGTCGCGTCAGGAGCAACCCTTCGGAGCTAAACTGCTGGCTGCCCTGCGTCAGCAATTCGGAGGGCACGCTGTCAGGAAACGCGGGTAGCACCCTTCTGATTTGAAAAGGAGGTACAGGAAAAATGTTTGCAGTAGGAATGATTCGGGGAAAGCCTGAAGTGCATGATTTTAAAATCCCTAGACCGCAGATAACACAACCGGATGAAGTGCTGGTAAGGGTCAAAGAGGTCGGTCTGGACGGAACAGATTTCGGCATTGTCAGTCAGGGAACGCCCGACATCGCTGAAGGGCGCAACGAAATGGTTATGGGGCATGAGATGGTTGGCGTGGTCGAGGAGGTAGGCAACGAGGTGAAGTCTTTGGCACCCGGCGACCCGGTAGCGGTGACCGTTCGCCGCGGCTGTGGCATCTGCGCTCCATGCCTGCACAACCAGAGCGATATGTGTATGACCGGCCTCTTCAAGGAGCGGGGTATTCACCAGCTTGACGGCTACCTGACTCATTACGTTGTTGACCGGGAACAATACATGGTAAAAATACCCTCCGAGTTGACCAGGCGGGCGGTTTTCACCGAGGCATTAAGCATAGCGGAGAAAGGGATTGAGCAGATAAGGGTTATCCAGTCCCGCATGCCCTGGGCCTGTCCGCATCCGGAGCATAGCTTTCAATCCAGAGACTGGGGTGGATGCAAAACGGCGCTGGTGGTAGGCGCCGGCCCCCTGGGTCTGCTGGCCACTGTTCTTATCAGACTGGCCAAAACGAATACGTTCGTTGCTGATATTGTGCCTGAAGAAAGCCCCAAAGCGCGCCTGGTCAAGAATCTGGGTGCCCAGTATATTGATGCCAGCACCAGGATGCCTCAGGAAATCGTGGATATCTGCTGCAAACCTTCCGGCAACCTCAACGTAATATTTGAAGCCTCCGGCGCTGCCGAAACCGCCGTGCATCTCATCCCCTTTATGTCTCGCAGCAGTATATGCGTGATGACCGGAATACCGAAGGGAGACTTAAACATCCGGTTAGACGCGGCTGAACTGGTGCGCCGGATAGTGCGCTATAACCAGGTGGTGGTGGGTAGCGTAAACTCCAACCGCATGCATTTTGAGATGGCGTTAAAAGACCTGGGACAGGTCGACTCCCGGTTTGGTGGTGTGTTACGTGAGATGATAACCCATCGTTTCCGGTTGAACGATTATCAGCGGGCTTTCAGCCTCAATGACCCGGAACACATAAAGACGGTGGTTGAAGTAGAGCCGTGGGATTAGATTCCTTGGCATAGCAACAGGTCGCCCGGCAGTCAGCAGTCACAGGAATCCTGGCGACGCGCTACAGGGGGATTAGCTACATGGAAGCATTTTTGTTTGACCTTGATGGTACTTTACTACAATCGGAGAATGGTCTTTCTGCCGGTGGCTCAATCGAGATGCCGATTGCCGACCAGATGTGGGGAGATTACTACGAGAGCTTCAAAGACAGGTTCGGAGTGATGTGGATGGTCAATTATTCTCCTCCGAAAAACCAGTGATAAGGCTTTATCTGTTATTGTAGAAAGAGGTATTCAGGTAAAGTCGATGGAATATTCGATAAGGTAAAGTATAATAAAAATAATTGATTATCAAGAAGGGGGAACAAAGCAGTCCGGAAGCCTGTTATTTGCCTGTATGCTTCGTCGTGCCGCTATCTTAAGAATTAGGTGTTACAGCCTGCGCGTGGTTTCTATTTTGTACCGTACTCTTTTTTGTTACGGGCGGTGTGAGCAAAAGGCAGTGTGAACAGGAAGGTCGCCCCTTTGCCCGGTTCTGACTCAACCCATATCTTTTCGCCGTGCGCCTCTACCAGGGTGCGGCAGACCTTGAGTCCCAGCCCGACGCCCTGGGTGGGGTTCCGGTAAATTGTCTCCAATTGCTCAAAACTCTGAAAGAGCCTCTTCTGTCCCTCGGGTGGAATCCCCGGTCCCTGGTCGCTGACACCCAGGATTAGCTTGTTATCGTTCCTCTGGCTGAAAATCCTGATTTCGCCGCCCCTCGGTGAGTACTTGATGGCGTTTTCAACCAGGTTGTACAGAATTCTCTCGACCTTTACCGGGTCAGCCAGAACTAATACCGGACTGGTGGGCGCGTCAACGGTGAGGCGGTGCGTCGCTGATTTGCCCTGCAGTTTCCGCGTTACATCCCGTGCTATCTTGAAGACGTCGATAGGTTCCATATTCAGGATCAGGTGGTTTGCCTGAGAGCGAGATAGCTCGAGCAGGTTTTCCACTATCGCTGCCATGGTTTCAGTACCGCTGATAGCGTCACGGAGAAGTTCCCGGGTCTCCCGCTCGGAGAGTCCTTCCTGTGTGAGTACGTGGAGAGCGCCCATAATGACTGTCATCGGAGTCTTGAGCTCGTGAGAGACCATGCCGATAAAGTCATCCTTAAGACGCTCAACCCGGTCCCGTTCGGAGACATCGCGGAATATCAGCGCCACGCCGGTAAGGTTTCCCGCGTAATTCCTGATGGGTGTAGCCCTGTCATCTATCGGTATCTCCGTACCATCCCTGGTAATGAGCATGGTGTGGTTCGCCAGTCCGACGACCTCACCGGTAAGCAGTACCCTGGCTACAGGGTTCTCTACAGACTGACGGGTGTCCCGGTTTATTATTTTGAATACCTCGGTCAGCTTCCGGTTCATGGCTTCCTCTTGCTTCCAGCCCGTCAGTTGCTCGGCAGCCGCATTCATGAAGTTTATCAGTCCATTCCTGTCAGTGGCGATGACGCCGTCTCCGATGCTCATCAGCGTCGTTGCAAACCACTCCTCTCGCTCTCTTAGTTTCCTCTCCATCCCGTGTTTATACAGGGCTATTTCGATAATGATGTGTAGCTCTCTTTCCTGGAAGGGCTTGATGATATAGCCGTAAGGTTCGGTTATCTTGGCACGCTGCAGCGTACTTGCGTCCGAGTAAGCGGTCAGGTACACTACCGGAATGTCAAGGCGGGAGCGTATC
>JAUYMF010000041.1 GCA_030698765.1 Dehalococcoidales bacterium | reverse complement strand
GTCAGCCAGCAGGGTGACCGGCGTTCTGAACCTCTCTGCCAGGTAGAAAGCCTCCACGGTAAGGTAAAACGCTTCCTGGGCGCTGTTCGGCGCCAGGACTATCGTCTCGTAGTTCCCTCCCTGCGTCGGGAAGCGCGTGTTATAAAACTCGCCCTGGCCGGGGGCGCCGGTGATACCGCTCACCGGGCCCACCCTCCCCGAGTTAAGCACCACCACCGGTATCTCACTGGCAATCGCCCATCCATACGGGTCGGCATAGAGAATATAGCCCGGCCCCGAGGTACCCGTCATCACCTTCAGACCTCCCAGGGCGCCCCCGATACACATGTGCATGGCAGCGCACTCGTCCTCTGCCTGAAGGTAATAACCACCCACCTCCGGCAATTTTCTTGACATCGCTTCCGCCAGTTCCGTAGCCGGAGTTATCGGATAGCCGGCAAACATCCGGCAACCGGCAATCACCGCCCCTTCGGCGATGGCGAAGTTACCTGTTTCCAGATACTTTTTCATGCAAATGCTCCCTTCCGTTCCGACCGGTGATATCTTTGACATCAATAGCATAATCAGGACAGGAGAAGAAACACTTCAGACACCCGATACACCTGTCAGAACTTTTCGCTTCCACCGGCCGGTAACCCTTCTTATTGAAAGTAGCTGTCGGGGTGATGATACCCAGCCCGCAGACCTCCATGCAGTAGCCGCACTCTTTACAATTTTCGGGATAAACCGTCACCTCAAAGAGCCTGGCATCACAGTACAGGCAACGCGCCGCTTCCTCAATTGCCTGCTCTTCGCTGTACCCCTGCTCGATTTGCCTGAAATTATTCGCTCTAGCCGTTGCCGTCAAGAGCGGCATCGGCACCCGCGGTTTCACTTGCGTGTCCAATGGCGGTACATCAACCTCTTCCTCCGGGGTGGCTAGCTCCTCATCAATAGCACCCTCGCCGCCCAGATATCGATCAATCGATACCGCCGCTTTTCTGCCCTGGGCAACCGCCTCGATAATCGAAGCCGGACCGCTGACCACATCGCCCCCGGCAAAAACGCCCGGTTCTCCCGTCGCCAGTGTTTCCGCGTCCACCATAACCCTGCCGCCGCTGACCTCGACACGGCCAGTGCTATCCAGGAAACCGAGGTCTGCCGTCTGGCCGACCGCCAGGATCACGTTATCAGTCTCCAGCTTAAAGGTATCATTTTCATCGCACACAGGATTAAATTTCCCGGTTTTATCAAAAACGGAGACACACTTTATAAAGTCGATACTGTTGACGCTGCCATCGCCGTTAATACGGCCGGGCGCCCAGCAACCATAAATGGTAACGCCTTCCTCCCTGGCGCGGGCGACCTCCCAATCATGCGCCGGCATCTCTCCTTCTTTCTCCAGGCAAACCAGAGCAACTTGGGCCGCACCCAGACGGCGGGCGACCAGAGCCACATCAACCGCCACGTTGCCGCCACCAATCACAGTGACCGCACCCTTAAGCTCCGGTTTTTTACCCAAGGCGACATCCCGCAAGAACTCCCACCCCCAGAGGACACCCGGCCTGTCCGAACCTTCGACCTGGATTCTGGCACTCTGGTTAGCCCCGGAAGCCAGAAAAACAGCGTCATATTTCTTTTTCATTTCGTCAAGGGCTATATCCTTCCCGATGGTTGTATTGAGCTTGAATTCCACACCCAGACCGGCAATTTCCTTAACATCCCGGTCAAGCTCCGCTTCCGGAAGCCGGTACTGGGGGACTCCATAACGCATCATACCCCCCGGTTTGGGAAAGGAGTCATAGACCGTAACCGCATGCCCCTGGTTGGCAAGATAATAGGCCGCGGTCAGTCCCGCCGGGCCGGCGCCGGCAATAGCCACCTTTTTACCGGTACTGGCAGCCGGTCTCTTGTTCCTTTTCCAGTAGTCACCGCCTCTATCCACCGCCGCCCGTTTCAACGCCCTTATCGCCAGCGGGTCGCCAAGCTGCCGGTAGGCGCAGACGTCCTCGCAAGGAGCGAAACAGGCATTAGCGCAAACTGACGGCAGGGGCAACTTCTCCCGGTTGACGGCTAACGCTTCATCAAATCTGCCCGCCTTGATATAGCGGATATACCTGGGGACATCAATCCCCACCGGACACGCCTGGTTACAGGGTGCCGTAACAAAGTTCTTTCTCTGGACTCTCATTAATCTCTGACTCTGCGCTCCTTTCTTGCCTTTATGACTTATTATCGCATTTTTCCAGGCCGATGGGAAAGTTCCGCCACGGTAGACATCAATCCCGCCTTAATGATAAAGACTATTCTGTTACCGGTTTTTAAGAGCGAAAGGGTCTAGCCTGTCAATGCCCCGGAAACAATCAGTCCCCCGGCGTAACGCAGAACACGTATTGCTGCTTTCTATTTCCCGCCGATAACCTTCCCGGCAAGCATATAGGCGATAATATAGGTGATGAAGCGGTACCAGATTACGGAACCCGGAGGGATACAGATATAAGAGAGAGCGTCAAAACCGCTCCGGCCAACCTCAAGAGACAGCTTCAGTATCTCATAGTCGGTCATACCCAGCGGGTCCGCCAGTATCCCCAGCTCCGGGGCACCCAGGACATCCATATCATAGTGCACGTAGACGGCATCCGTCCCGTCGTGGGCGTAATGAAGCTCCTGGCAGACCTTTTCGATTCCCATCTCTCTCAGCTTCCACATCGGGTACCAGTGTGTTCCTTTTTCCAGGAAGAACCTGACTCTTTCCTTGTCTTCAAGCATACCCCTCTCACCAATCTCGACCAGGTTCTTCTGCTGCACATTATTGTGTTCATACAGCTTGGTTTTCCAGTTAGAAGCCCCGGCAATCCTGGGGTCGCCGGTCAGGCGGTCCCTCTCTCTGATATCCCAGTGGGTATCAATACTGACTACCCCCATGTTGCCTCTGGCTCTCTCGGCGACCGCTTTGCCCACAGCATAGGAACTGCACGGAGAGTTCTGGCCGATAACTATGGCGACCGCACCAGCATCAAGAGCCTGACCGACCTTGGTCTCGACGGCCTGCTGGGCTTTGAGAATACCATCAGCAGTCAGCCCATCTTTCAGCTCCGGAGGCAACTCCGCGTCCCCGAAATCAACTACTCTCAGATGTTCAAACAGCTCCAGGTCAAATTCCTGGATGTAGCCCGAGCTATAGCGGATTGACTGCTGCCTGACCCTCTTCGCCGCGGCGCTCCATTCTTTTGTCGCCGTTCCGTAATACATATCTGACTCTGTAGCCACGTAAGTGCTGCCGATGATAACCACATTGGCACCTTCCAAATCCTGCGCCGTTGCTGCGTATGGTTGCCCCATAAAGGTCGGCATATCGGCTTCAATCATCGGCAGGCCCCCTCCAACCGGTGGCTCCCATTCCGGATACGCCATCATAGTCCCTCCTTTTCCACTCTTTTCACTCGTCTTAGACTAGTACTTAGTTTCAGCATTCCGAGTAATCATCACACCGTTCGTCCTGAGCCTGTCGAAGGGCGCCGTTGTGGTTCGACAAGCTCACCACGAACGGCTTCATTAGTACGCTTTTCAAAATAACTTAGTACCAGCGCGGTAAAAATTAAACGGACATACCCGAAGCTATTACCTCTTCACGCTTCCGGTTAACACCATTATAACAATCAGACAAGAGTCAGGGCAACCGGGACAAAGCGGTATATTTTCGAAAATAGCTGTTACAGAAACCACCATTAAAACAAGCCCTTATCCTTCAGGCTCAAATAGTCTTTATCACAGACGATGACATGGTCCAGGACGTCAATACCCATAATCTCACCGGCTTCAGCCAGCCTTTTGGTCAGCTTTACATCATCTTCTGAAGCCTCCGGGTTACCCGACGGATGATTATGCACGAAGATGACCGAAGCCGCGCTGCCGGCAACCGCCTCTTTGAATACTTCCCGGGGATGAACAATACTGGTATCCAGACTGCCAACTGAAATCTCGGCGACCTTTATCACCTGCCCCCTGGTATCCAGCAAAAGGGCCAGAAAATGCTCTTTCTTTTTACCCTTTAGTCTGCCCCTGACCAGATTCGCCACGTCATCCGGGGTCTTCACGGGCAGCTTTGCCTCAGGTTCCACAGCGCCATCCGTGCGGTTAGCCAGCTCAAAGGCGGCTTTAATCTGGGCCGCCTTGGCAGGGCCGATACCCCTCACCCCGGCCAGCTCCTCCACCGTGGCACCAGCAATCCCCTTGAGTCCGCCGAACTGGCTTAACAACCGCTGCGCCGTTACCGTGACTGACTCACCGGCGATGCCGCGGCCCAGCAACAGGGACAGTATCTCCTGGGCGGATAATGCCTCCACGCCAAACCGCTGCAATCTTTCCCTGGGCCGCTCCGAGACAGGCAAATCATGGATTGTAAATGACTTTTTCACCCGTTCTCCCGTTTAGCAAACTCAGAACCGCAGGCCACAGGTCAGGCAAAAGCTTACCCGCCAGCCTGGTAGATGATGTGATTATCACCGGTGATACCCCGGTGGTCACCGGTGCCGGCTGGTATTGCCGGGTAACGTACTCTCTCCATAAAGCATCCAGTCCGTCCATATCGAAACCATAGACTTCAGTCAGGGCGTCATCATAGTTGCTACCCTGACTGAAAGCGTTCAACATCTCGAGCATCTGACTTTGCCCGTAATTACGAACGAGAAACTCGACCAGGCTGTAACTCTGGGCATAGGACAGATTAGCTTCCTGAGCGTAAGAAGAAAAGGGACTGGCCAGACTGCGCACTGAAATAAGTTTATCTTCAGTCAGGGCATTCTTGAGAAGCGCAACATGCCCCGGCTCCAGTTGCCCTTCAGCATACATTGCCAGACCTTCATTTAGCCAGACCGGTAGTCCTCCATACGGATTAAAAGTCATCTGGTGGACAACCAGATGCGTCAGCTCATGGATAGTCGCCCTCTTTCCCCACTCCAGATTGTTCGAGGAGATACCGATAGCGATGATACCATAACGGCTGAAGGCCACACCTCCCGTCCATTCCTGGGGAAAAATCATCGCGCCCTGCAGGTCACGGGGGTCCGCATAAATATATATCTTGACCGGCTTTTTCAGAAAGGCGCCGGTGTCCTCCTCCAGCCGGATCAGCGCCCCTTGAGCCGCCAGCATTATCTCCCGGGCAAAAGACAGGTCTCCCCGGTACCAGTATATCGTCACTTTCCCCTCAGTCAAGCTCTTCCAGGGATAACGCTCGTCATCAAAATTAACTACCACCGGCGCGGTTTCCTCTCTGTCACCCCCGGCATCCGTGACCGTCCACCAGTACTCCACAGTAGACCCGGTAGGCATTCCACCGGTCCTCCTCATATCCCAGGTCCATTGAACATCAACAGTGGTAGCCGGTATGAATTCGACATATACTTCACTGGTGACATCGGCAAAGCTGTCACGGTCAACAGTATAGTGCAGACGGATGTCAGTAATATTGACATCACTCTCGGCGGATAGATTGAAGTGAAGCTTAAGCGGAAACTCCGCCACCGCCGAGTTCTCTAACACGGTTAGTCCACCCTGAGCCTGCACCAGGCTTGAACCCGGTAAAGCCAGGAGCAGCGAAAGAAACAGAGCTAATGCGCCGAACTTTTTATTCATTCTTACCTACCATAGACCTGAGATACGCGGTGATGAAACCACCGAGGTCTCCATCCAGTACGGCATCTGGATCACCGGTCTGATAATCAGTCCGGTGGTCTTTTACCATCTTATAAGGATGGAGCACATAACTTCTAATCTGGTTGCCCCAGCCAGCGCTGATCCGCTCTCCCTTAAGCTTAGCCCTCTCCTCAGCCTGCTTGCTCAACTGTAACTCCAGCAGACGCGCTTGCAGGATCCTCATGGCAATATCCTTGTTCTGGTGCTGGGAGCGTTCGCTCTGGCAGTGTACCGCTAACCCTGTTGGCAGATGGGTTATCCTTACCGCACTGCTCGTTTTCTGCATGTGCTGTCCCCCCGGCCCGCTCGACCGGAATACATCAACCCTCAATTCGTCAGGCTCTATCTTGACATCAACCCCGACCTCGGCTTCCGGCATAACTTCCACCAGAGCAAAAGAAGTGTGCCGAGCGTGGTCGGCATCGAAAGGAGAGAGACGCACCAGGCGGTGGACGCCGTGTTCCGATTTCAGATAGCCGAAAGCATAGTCCCCGCTAATCCCAATGGTGGCACTTTTTATTCCGGCTCCCTCCCCCGGTGAAACCTCCAGCACTTCAGTTTTATAACCGCTGCGTTCCGCCCAGCGCAGATACATTCTCATCAACATCTCCGCCCAGTCCTGGGATTCGGTGCCCCCAGCACCGGCGTGGATGGTCAGGATAGCATTCCTGACATCGTATTCACTGCTGAAAGCCATCTCCAGTTCCAGTTCGTCAAGACTGGAGGCAAGCTGCTCAATCTCAGATTGAACCCCCGCCGCAAGTGAACTGTCCCCTTCTTCCTCAAGAAGAGTAATTAATTCGGCAATATCAGCCCCTTTTTTCTCCAGACCCCGCCAGCTTTCAACCAGCTTTTTCTGTCCGGCTATTTTTTGCATTACCCTCTGCGCTTTATTCCGGTCTGACCAAAACTCAGCTTGAGCCGACTCTCTTTCCAGTCCGGCAATCTCTTGTTCCCGTGATGTAATGTCAAAGATGCACCAGAGCAATAGAAATCCTGGTCCGCAAGTCTGTCAATTTGTCTTTAAGTTCCTGCACTGGCGACCTCCTCAAACGCCCTTGAAAAGCTCAAAGGCACTACTATAACCGGCCATACTATTTCCCGTGATACGCTGGTTCGAGCGCTCTCATCTCCTGCCCTGATTTAAGAGCGCCTCCCGCCGCCAGGTGGGCCAGCCGTGCTGGCTCCGGTAAACGATAACCCCGGCAGCACGCCAGCGTCCAGTAGATAGCCGTTTTCAAATCAATCTTGTGACCTATGGAAATATAGACAGGCTTTACCCCAGGTCTGGTTCGTAGAGCCGCTCCTACAACCTCACCCCTATCGATTATCTCCGCATAGCTGCCCGGCTCAACTCCAGGCTCTTCATAATGACCGCAGAGCAGGGATTTGGCACAACCGATTGCCGGTGTATCGAGGAAAAGCCCCAGATGAGAGGCCAGTCCCAGCCGTCGCGGGTGGGCAACCCCCTGACCGTCAACAAAAAACAAATCAGGGGTAATATTCAGTTCTTCACAGGCTGCCAGGACCAGCGGTGCTTCCCGAAAAGACAGATAACCCGGAACATAAGGAAAGGCGAGCTTGCCACGGACCACTCTTGTTTCTACCAGTTTAAGGTCGGGATAGCTCAGCACAATCACCGCCGCGGTAGCCATCTCCCGTGCCTTCCCAACAGCTAAATCCACCCCGCCGATAAAGCGAGGAGTAAAAACCTCGCTCTTTCCGGACACCTGGATTGCCAGCTGCCGCTGTAACTCCGTAGCCCGGTCAATACCAATCTCCCAAGTGTGCAGCTTTTTCACCTTCACACGCCAATTATAACGACTGTACAACCTCTTGACAACTTTCTACTTATCTTCCTCGCGCTTCTCGCAGTCGGAAAAGCACCTCAGCAGCATGACGGAGTAGCCCTGGCAAAACTCACATCCTTCTTTTTCCTTCCCGCACAAACACCAGCAGGGCAGTCGCAATCACCGCCATCAATACCAGTAGCTGCCAGGCAATCCGGTATGAACCTGTTATGTCAACAAGGTGACCGAAGATTGGCGGCCCTGTAATGCTGCCAATGATAGTGATTGTGGCCGCCATTCCGGTTACCGTTCCCGCCAGCTTTTTACCGGCCATCTCTCCGACCAGCGTCAGGTACAGGCCAGCCCAGCCGATACCGGCAAATCCCAGGATTAGGCAGAGGAGGACTATTACCCCCAGCGAGCTACCCGGTCCGAGGAAGACAAAGACCAGACCAACAGCGGCGGTGATACCGCTCATTAAGATAAAAAGCCCTTTCCTTTTTCCATGCCAGAGGCGGTCGCTTACCAGCCCTGAGAGCAGGCGGCCAAAAGCGCCGCTGCCTTCTAACGAGGCCAGCAAAAATCCGGCCGTTATCACGGGAAGCAGAAGCACCTCTTCCGAGTAAAGCACGAAGTGCGCCATCGCCGAGAATTCAACGAAAGCCATGAAAAAACCGGCAAACATGACCAGCCAGATTTCACGACCCCTGAAAATCTCCCGTACGCTCACCTGTGCTTCAGAATCAACAGCCGGTTTAGCAGTTACGGGGTTAACATCCTGTGGGGGTGGTTTATAAAGCACAAATGAGACAACGCCGATTACTACCGCGATAAAACCAAGTCCCAGAAAACCGTAGCGCCAGCCCACGGCCAGCGCCACTGCCGGTAAAGTAGTTGCCGTGATTATCCCACCGACATTGAGCGCCGTTTGCTTGACTCCCATAGCCGTGGCTCTCTCCTTTAATGGGAACCACTCCAGCACAGCCTTGGTCGTCGACGGCATCAGACAGCCCATTCCCAGCCCCGCCAGACCCATCAGCACCAATCCCTGGGTAAAGGTGGTCACGGTAAACATACTGGCGACGAAAATACCACCAATCACCTCCCCGACCAGCAATAGCCAGCGAATCCCGACTTTGTCGACCAGCCAGCCAGCCGGTATCAGGGTAAGCATATAGCCAAAGGCAGCCGCCGACATCAGGAGACCTACCTGAGCCGCTGGTTATCCCCAGTTCCTCCTTGAGAAATGGCGCCAGCGGGCCGATGCTTAGCCTCTGCATGAAGGCTACGATATAAGCCAGCCAGCAAACCCCCAGCACCACCCAGCGGTACCGGAGACCGGGCACAATTGACCTGTTCATAAGCTCCTTTAACGATGATTACGTTATCACGAACCCCTGGCTTCAGCTTCCGGCGTCATAATGCCGAGGGCGGCAATAAGGGCGATACACAACAAGCTGGGATAACCGATGCCGACAAACACCCACAAAATGACGGTGAACAGAAAGATACCGATAGTTGTCATACCGGCGGCGGTTAGCAGCCCGACAGGTGATAGCAGCACAAAAAAAGATAGCACCGCGACTGCTATCGCCGGTGCTATCCACCAGGTACCTTTCACCTAAACCCCCTGTCAAATCCAGGTCAATTTTACGTCTGTCTTTTCAGGGCATCAGCGTCGCCGGTCAGGGTTTACCCGGCAGTCCAGCGGCTTGTTATCATTTAACGGTTGTCAACTTCCGCAAGACCTCAGCTACTTTCCTGGCTGCTTTTGCCCGGTGGCTAATCCGGTTCTTCACCTCGGGGGGTAATTCAGCCATGGTCTTACCCATCTCAGGCAGGCAAAAGATGGGGTCATAGCCAAATCCCTGCCCTCCCCTCGGTTCGAAGGCGATAATCCCCCCACATTCACCGGAATAAAGACCGATTTCTTCTTCAGGTGTTACCAGGGCGATAACACACCGGAAACGGGCGGAACGCTTCTCCCAGGGTACGTCCTTCAAACGGGACAGCAAAAAGTCTACCCTGTCCCTGTCAGAGGCATCCTCACCGGCATAGCGGGCTGAGAGTCGACCGGGCTCGCCACCCAGGGCATCAACCTCAAGTCCGGAATCATCAGCCAGCGTCAATAGATGGCTCTCAGCCGCCAGGATTGCCGCCTTTAACCTGGCATTCTCTTCCAGGCTGGCTCCCACCTCATCAACAACGGTGGTTATTCCTAGCTCGGCCGGAGTCACCAGTTCCAGCGGAACATCACTGAGCAGACTTCTATACTCAGAGACCTTGGCCCGGTTACCTGTAGCCAGAAGGAGCTTTTCACTCATTAAAGCCAATCGAACGGTTACCCCTGAAGGCTATTTAGTAAGCTCGTCAATAGTCATCGCCGCCAGAGTCATCGTCTGCAGAGTCCCCCTTGACCCCAGCTCCACGGCTACTTTGGCTACGGTCTTGTTGTCCGGGGCTTCCAGGATATTAATAAAGTCATAGGGGCCCATAACAGCGTACTGTGCCTTTATCTTGACCCCCATAGCCTCGACTTCCTTATTAACCTCCTGGATGCGCTGCGGATTACTCTTGATCGTTTTCCTGCCCTCATCGGTTAAATTGCTGAACATGATATAGACCGGCATGGTGCACCTCCTCCTTAAGTTTCGTGGACTGCTATAATACCCCTTTTCCCGGGTAAAGTCAACTGAAATCCGGCACAAGGTACACTCAAGAACTATCAGTCTAGGTCGGTAAATCTCCCCTGCAGCTTCTTCATTACCTGAGGCATGGTCGTGTATTCCATCTCCTCCAGAGGCAGGCGGTGCGGCTCGAACGGGCCATGAGCACGCATGTAATCAGCGGCATCATTAGCTTTTTGGCGGGCGTTATCAAAAGACTTGTCATCGAACATATCACGGGGTCCCACCAGTTTCCCGTCAGAGATCTGGAAACCGGCCGCTGTTACCCTGGGCGGCCCATCAAAGCGGGACGGTGTACTATCACAGATAGCCACCGGCATCAGCGGACCGTAGTGTGAGCCGCGCATCCAGCCTTCCACCAGTACCGGCATGGTAAATGGCTCGAGGATTTCTCCTACTGCCGGGAACTGACCCTGGGCACGGACGATGCACACCGGGTCATCCTTCCCCACGTAGCGGCCGGCAATGAGAGCCAGTTTCTGAGTGGAAGATACGGCCGCTATTTCATTGGTTCCACGGTGGTAAACCGCTTTCACCATATAGCGTGCTGCCGCCCCGATAAAGACCAGCATGTCATAAATTTCCTCAGGGGTATGAAAAATTATCTTTTTACTCTCTTTAACATCATGTACCTCAAAGGAATAGCCCCCGTGCATGTTCTCGGCAATAACCAGACCGATAGTGTTGAACGGGTCAGCAAACATCTTATACAGGGGTATATTCCAGGCCCCGGATGATGTCTTGTCCGCCATAAAAATAATTACTGGCTCAGACACCCTCTCCTCAAACTCCATCTCCGCCAGCCCCGGCCCCATTCCCTTAACATTACCCGAGAATGCGTCCGCCAGTAAGTCCTGCCCGGCACCGTAAAGCTTTAACTGTTTAGCCAGGTCCGTACAGGTAACGAAAGTATCCCAAGCCAGTTTATGAATTTTCTCACTCGCTTCACCATGCTGGTGGGTCATAATCAACTGCAGGTCATCCCCGCATTTTGTGACGTGATAATCAATCAGCAACCCGCCTTTCTTAGCTTCGGCCAGGCATTCATCAGCCTTAGCGATAAGGTCGGGGTGAGTCTCAGAATGGCCGACATAGCCTCCGATATCAGCCTTAATCACACTCAGCGTTACTTTCATGGTTTCCTCCTTAATTATTGAATTGTTAGCTAGTAATCAAACCCCGCTCGTGCTTTTACACCCTTATCGTAAGGGTGCTTAACATTCAAACATTCGGTGACCAGGTCAGCAATCTCAACCAGCCTGGGGTCAGCCATTCTCCCGGTAAGGATAAGTTCCACATTAGCTGGCCTGTCCTCAATCAGTCTGACCACCTCATCCAGCTCCACCAGCTTCCAGGCAATGGCTACATTCACCTCATCAAGCACCACCAGTTCATAATCACCGCTCAAAGCCGCCTCACGGGCTACTGCCAGAGCCTGGTGCGCCTGTTCTATCTCCTCGGGCTTCACCCGGGCTGGATTGGTAAAAGTCCTGAAACCAAACTTGGCTACTTTGACATTGGGTAATTTAGAGAGGGCTTCCCATTCACCTTGTGAATATTCCCCTTTCATAAAAGCAACCACGCATACTCTCAAGCCATAGCCTGAAGCCCGGAGCACTGTTCCCAGGGCAGCAGAAGTCTTGCCTTTACCTTCACCGGTGAAAATCTGGACAAGACCGCCTTTCGAAAATTCGGCTGGTGAAAAGCTATTTGATGACGCTCTTTCTGCCAAACTGCTCCTAAAAAGATGAAAGACCTTTGGAAATTAATCCAGGATGCCGCTTACGATATGAACAGTTTAACAATCTGAAGCCAATCCTGTCAAGGAGCCATAGGTGTGGTTCTGTTTGCATTTGGTTGGTTTTATTTGTCATTGCGAGGAGGCGTAGCCGACGTGGCAATCTGAGAGGTGAGGTATACCCTTCCCCACACACAGATTGCTTCGCCTTCCGCCTATAGCGGAATGGTCTCGCAATGACACCGCCAACCAATCCCCGAATAATGCCATAGGTGTCACTAATAAGGCAATCCAGTTCACTGGAGGAGAGTAACCATGGCACATATCATGGATGATAGTCCGGAGTAAGCAATGCCGCTTGGCAGTGAGTAATTTATTGCGACCCCGTAGCTTGCTGAATGGCTCTCTCAAGCTCCATCGGAACATCCGTACCAATTCTAAACTTCTTGCCTGTTCTAAGCTTGATTTCCACAGCAGAGAAGCCGGACACATTATAGAGCCAGCCGTGAGGCGTTAAACGGATACCCCAGCCATAGTAAAACGGGTTCTTAACGACACGGCACGATTCTATGTCATGCAAATTAAATCTTTTGCGGACCAGACCGGGACCGAATCTCACTTTCAGGTCGTCCTCCCGGATGACTACAGTGAGCGTGGAGAATAATAGTAAAAATACCGCAACGATAATCAACACAGCGACAGCGATCCAGTTGGTACCGGTATTAGCGAGGATAGTCCCAACTAAGACAATTGCCGCTACCATCGCTATGATGACCAGATAACCGACTTGTGTGTGTTCGTATCGTTTCATCGTGCTTCACCGCCACAACTATTATACCCACTTTACGGTAAGTTGTTGCACTGCTTCATATGAATATTGACGCATTTATTCCCGGATTAAATCCGCTCGTATCTCTGACTTTTATTATATCATACTACTGAATCGAGGCTGGATTCTTGACAAAAAAGGGGGAATCGTGGCATTGTTAGTAAGCTCCTTAAAATTCAGTACCGGGTATCCCCTGGTGGGAACGAATAAATATTTTGGAGGCACG
This sequence comes from Dehalococcoidales bacterium, assembly GCA_030698765.1. Taxonomy (NCBI): domain Bacteria; kingdom Bacillati; phylum Chloroflexota; class Dehalococcoidia; order Dehalococcoidales; species Dehalococcoidales bacterium. The sequence goes on along the minus strand of JAUYMF010000041.1, from coordinate 4,966 downwards.
ACTGATGAGCAAGGTTACCGGCGGACAATTGGTGGTCAAGGCTCTCAAACAGGAGGGAGTCGATACTATTTTTACATTGTGCGGCGGTCACATCGACCCGATTCTGCAAGGCTGCATCGATGAAAAGATACGTGTCATCGATGCCCGGCATGAGCAAGCGGCGGTCTTCATGGCTGACGGTTGGGCCAGAATCACCGGCCAGCCCGGGGTAGCCCTGGTTACTGCCGGACCCGGCGTTACCAACACCATCACCAGCCTCTGGAGCGCTTCCGAATGCTTCAGCCCCGTAATTGTTTTCGGGGGCAGAAGCGTTCTCAGCCAGTTCGAAATGGGTTCCCTCCAGGACATGGACACACTGACCCTGGTGGACTCGGTTACCAAATGGCGGCGGGGTGTCTACGAGACCAGGAGAGTCCCGGAATATGTCAGCATGGCTTTACGCCAGGCATTGAGCGGTAGAAAGGGTCCGGTCTATCTCGAAGTACCCTGGGACATCCTCAGAGCTGAAGTGGATGAGGAAGAAGCGCCACTATCGCAGAACTACCGGACTACCGCCCGGCAGCAGGGAGATCCTGCCCAGATAAAGAAAGCCGTTGACCTGCTGCTCAAAGCCGAGAGGCCGATTGTAATCGCCGGCAGCGGAGTTAAATGGTCGGGGGCTGAGAAAGAACTCAAGGAATTTATTGAAATGGTCAAGCTGCCGCTGACCCTGGGGCAGATGGCGCGGGGAGCCGTCCCCGAGGACCATCCCCTGTGCTTCGGGCCGACCCGTGTCGGTACCCGTCAGGCCGATGTCGTCCTCATCATCGGAACCCGTCTCAACTTCCAGCTCGGCTTCGGCCGTCCGCCGCTCTTCGGCAGCGATGCCAGGTGGATTCAGATTGACATCGAACCTACCGAGGTCGGACATAACCGCCCCATCGAAGTCGGCATCATCGGAGACGCTAAGGCAGTACTCCGGCAACTGATTGATGAAGCCCGTGATAGATGTAAGGGACGGCAGGAAATACCCTGGATAGCAGAATGCCGGGATTACATCAAGGAACGCCGGGAGCAGGCGGAAATCAACATGAACTCGGACAGCTTGCCCATTCACCCGGCCCGGATGTGCAAGGAGATCCGCGACTTCCTGGACAGGGACGCCTATATCATCACCGACGGCGCTGATGTTACTCTCTGGGGCGCCACCATACTCAAGTCTTATGAGCCGTCACACTGGCTTGATAATTCCCCCACAGGATGCCTGGGACTGGGCCAGTCCTTTGCCATCGCCGCCAAACTGGCCCACCCTGATAAGCAGGTGTTCCTGCTCAGTGGTGACGGCGCTTTCGGGCTGAACGCCATGGAGTTCGATACCATGGTACGGCACAAGATTCCGGTGGTCTGCGTCGTCGGCAATGACGGCGCCTGGGGGCAGATTGTTCAGGGACAACTGGCCAAGGGGCCTGACCGTCTCATCGCCACCCAGCTTGGCTTCGTCCCCTACGCAAAGATGGTGGAGGGCCTCGGCGGTTACGGAGAGACGGTGGAGAAACCGGAGGATATCCGCCCTGCCCTGGAGCGGGCTTTTGCTTCCGGCTTACCCGCCTGCATCGATGTGCACTGCGCCAGTGTGGGCGGACCCAGCCGCCGCGGACGTTGAAGAGACTGGAACCCGCCTGATTAAGCGATAATTTAAAGAACAGAGCCTGTACTTGGAAAGGTACAGGCTCTATATTTTCAAGTTCGTGTTTTACCCGAAAACCCCTCAAATCCCGTCCCGAAGCACCCTCCTCAGCACCTTGCCCACCTGTGTCTTGGGGATTTCGGCGATGAACTCCACTTCCCGGATTTTTTTATAAGGGGAGACTCTCTGTTCGCAGAAGCTGATCAGCTCCTCAGCGCATGGCTCGCAGCCGTCCTTCAGCACCACGTAAGCCCGTGGTATCTCCCCCACCGAGGCATCCGGTCGGCCGACCACGGCGCACTCTTTCACCGCCGGGTGCTCGTAAAGCACCGCCTCAATCTCGGCGGGGGCAATGGTATAGCCCTTGTACTTGATTATCTCTTTCTTACGGTCGACGATAGAGAAGTACCCTTCCCCATCCATCGTGGCCAGGTCCCCGGTATGCAGCCACCCTCCCTCGAATGCTTCCCTGGTATCCTCAGGTCTGTTCAAGTAACCTTTCATCACCTGGGGGCCCCGGATGACCAGCTCTCCCACTTCACCCGGCGGCAACTCGAACTCCCCTGTCTCTTTATCGACAATGCGGGCATCGGTATCAATTACCGGTATCCCCACCGTCCCCGGCTTGACCCGTTGCGGCGGGCTGTTATGAGTCTCGGGGGACGCTTCACTCAGGCCGTAGCCCAGAACCATGGTAACGCCGGTGATCTGCTCCCACCGCGTCTTGATTTCCGGCGGAATCGGCATTGCCCCCGCTTTGATGTAGCGCAGGCTGGAGAGGTCATATTCCGTTATCAGCGGGCTGGTGGTCAGCATGGTGAACAGGGATGCCGCGCCGTAGATGACGGTCGCCTTTTCCCGCTCGATTGTCTCTAGCAACTCCTGCGCACTGAAGCGGGGGAATATCACCACCCTGGCACCGGCGTACACCGCCGAGATAACGCAGGTGGATGCCCCCCAGCTATGGTAGAAGGGAAGCACGCCGATGACAACGTCTTTATCATTCCAGCCGAACCAGGCGGCGTTCTGCAGGGCATTAGCCACCAGGTTGTAATGGGTCAGCATCACACCTTTAGGCAGGCCGGTAGTCCCGCCCGTATACTCAATAGCAGCGACATCTTCCTTTGTGTTTATGTCAAGCTCAACCGGATCCGGTGAGTAGTGGGTCAGTATTTCCGCCAGTGCCACCGTCCCGGTAACCCCTTCCGCATCAGTCAGAACCGCTGTTTTCAGCCCGGTCTCATCCCTGATTTCCTTTACCGTGGGGTAAAGCTCCCGGCTGGTGATGACAGCCACCGCCTCAGAATCGTTAAGGTGGTGCTTTAACTCCCTTCCTTTATAGAGAGGATTGGTGGGAACAACGGTAGCGCCTGCTTTTAATATCGCATAATAGCCTGTGACGAACTCCAGGCTGTTGCCCAGCAGCAAAAGTACCCGGTCTCCCTTCTTAACTCCGTAGTCGTTAAGTCCCGCCGCCAGCTTGCCGGTGGCAATATCCAGCTCGTGATAGGTCAGGCTGCTCCCCTGACAAGTGTAGGCGACCCGGTCAGGGTACTTCCGGGCGCTGCCGGTGAGTAACTCAAAAAGGGGTATTTCAGGGTAATCGATATGGCGAGGCACTCCCTCCGGCCAGAACTTGAACCACGGTCTATCACCAGGTACCTGCATTCGCATTCTCCTTTCTTTCTAACAGCAAAGATTATCTTTGCACGAACCGGAAGACGGACCGCAGGAGACTTCTTTCTTACCGGTCAACGCCGCCCGGATCATGGCGGCGGCACAGCCCACTCCGCTATCCACGGTGATGGCGTTGGTTGGACAATTAAGCTGACAGGCGCCACACTCCATACAGGCCTCATAGTTAACAATACGGGCTTTGCCGTTTTCCGGCTCAAAAACCTGCTGGGGGCACACGGTCCAGCACATCGCGCAACCGGTGCATAGGTCGGCATTGTAACGAAGGGTATTTGTCGCATACGAGCTTATCATTTTGACCTCCTCTACTTCAAAGTAAGTTCAGTGCTATGCTCAGGATAACTCCGGCAATCAGTATCCCGGCCATCAGGCGCAGATAGCGATACATCTCCCGCCGGACGCCGGTCTTGGAAGTGAAAGTCGTCGAGCCGGTAAAGTTCAGCGCCACAAAAGCGGTCACCGGTGACCAGATTAACACATAGCTCAGCCCGCGTCCAATCTGCTGCCACAATACGGCGTTGGCCTCTCCCCGGGATACTTGCGCCAGGAAAAGTACAGCCATCACCAGAGCACCCAGGACAAATCCCTTGGTGCTGAAATCACGGGTGGGCAGCCAGGGCAGGAAAACCGGGAACAGAACAACCCCGGCCAGGATTGCCGATATTCCCGCCAGGGATGTCCAGAGTCCACCCAGAAAGTAAAGCGCCACAGCCAGTACCAGCATCGGCAGCATGACACCGACCAGCTCTACCGGAATCAGGACAACGCGGTCAGACAGAGTAAAAGTCACCCGGCGCATCTCAGGCGTAACCTTGCCCGTCTCCAAAAATTTCTTCAGGTCAGCCGCCCGCACCGGGCCGTATTCCGCTTTGAAACCCGAGCGCTTTCTTACTTCATGCGCAGCCACTCCGGCAGCGCCCAGCTGCGGTAATATCAAGCGGCGGTGATGCACCACCTCACCAAGGCTGGAAGCGGCGATGCGCTTTACCAGTTCACCGGTACCGAAGGTACCTTTACCGGCAGCGCACCAGACATTGATACCGCCGGTATCGAGCACTAGTATATAGCCGTCAGTCCCGCTCAGCGCCGACCTCAAGGCGTCAAAGCTCAGGGTATAGTTAGCCGTGACGAAAACAGGCGAATCGGCGGCGGGATTTCCCAGCGCGTAGAGTCCGGGCTCGACGCGGTGACCAGAGCGGTTAATACGAAAGCGCGCCAGGAAATGGTCCCAGCGATTGGCCAATGTTATCTTCGAAGTAGTAGATGGCAAAGTCATCTGCATAAATTTGCCCTGCTAGCGCCTCTACAGGAGTACTATAGCTATTTTATCACAGTACGGGGTATGAATGAAGCACCTCCCCACACCCAGATTGCTTTGCCGGAATGGCAAAACACGCGTTTTCGTAGCAATGACAGCATCAATGAGAACCGAAGGATAACCGGGTAATTGGTAGAATCGCTGGCATTCCTACTCGATGGTAATCACCGGCCGGCGCCTGAGCACAATAAAGATACCGCTCAGAATCAGCAAGCCGCCGGTTAGCTCATTAACCGTGGGCGTCTCCGCCAGTATCAGGCTCCCCAGCAGTGTCGCCCCTACCGGCT
>JAUYMF010000040.1 GCA_030698765.1 Dehalococcoidales bacterium | reverse complement strand
AGCGCTTGCTTCACACGCAAGAGGCCACAGGTTCAAGTCCTGTACTGCCCACCATTAGCAAAAGTATTTATAGCGCACTAATCAAATACACTATCCGGGTGCACGTAGCACGATTCTCTTACGATTTTCCACCTGTCCGGTTTAACCTTATTCCCCCCGATAAGAAACAAGAGGTAAATAAATCCGATGAGTGAAGTCAGATGGTACCAGGTTTCAGCAGAAAAAACACTCGAGATGCTGGAAGCGACTACCCGCGGATTATCGACCGAAGAAGCCAAAGCTCGCCTTAGCATACATGGTTATAACGAAATCGTGCTAAAGGGCCGGAGTATGCTTGTTCGGTTATTAGACCAGTTCCGCAGCCCGCTCGTGTGGATACTGCTAATCGCAGCTATTGTGACAACGGTGATGTCAGTATTAGACCTTGAAGATATGTGGGCGGATACGGCTGTAATTACCGGGGTGGTCGTTCTTAATGTCCTGTTAGGTTTTTTCCAGGAGGGTAAAGCAGAAGCTGCTCTTGAGGCTTTAAAGAAAATGGCGTCGCAAAATTGCACGGTACTGCGGGATGGGATCGAACGAATTATTCCCTCAAAAGAATTAGTACCGGGTGACGTCGTCATCCTTAGCGGGGGAGACAAGATACCTGCCGATTTGCGCTTATTCTTTGCCAGGGACGCTTATGCTGATGAGGCGCCTCTTACGGGCGAATCAACTCCGGTAGGTAAGGATACCGTCGCGCTGGAAGGAACAAATATTTCTCCTGGTGACCAGCATTGCATTGCTTTCAGTGGCACTTTTCTGATACGAGGCAGTGCGCGTGGGATAGTTATCAGTACCGGTGATAATACTGAATTCGGTAAGATTGCCGGTTTGATGAAATCCGCTCATATTATGCAAACGCCTCTACAGAAAAAAATAGCCGCCTTCACTCAGGTGCTGGTGATCGGAATTATCGGACTGGGTTTGATCAATTTCATTGTGGGTATGATTGTTGGACAAAACCTGATACATATGTTCATGGCGTCTGTCGCTCTCATCGTTGCCGGGATGCCTGAAATGTTGCCTATGATTGTAACCGGGGTACTGGCCATGGCGGCCACAGTGATGGCGAAAAGAAATGCCCTGATCCGGAGGCTATCGGCAGCGGAGACTCTAGGCTGTACCACTGTTATCTGCTCTGATAAAACCGGGACACTTACAAAGAATGAGATGACGGTTCTCATGATATATGCGGGCGGGAAAAATTATAAGGTGACCGGAGTCGGGTACGAACCTGCCGGGGAGATTAAACTCGATAGCGACAAGGAAAACAATGATTTGAGCAACAAACCTGATATCGAACTTATCGAAACGCTCAGAGCCGGTTACCTCTGCAATAACGCTTCATTATCCCAGGAAGAAGGCAGGTATCATATCGTCGGTGATCCTACCGAAGGCGCGCTGGTGGTTTCGGCAATGAAAGCTGGCATTAACAGCAAATCTACTCGGCTGGATGAGATCCCTTTTGGTTCAGAACTGATGTATATGGCAACGTTAAACCAAAATGAAGAGGATAACATTATTTACGTTAAAGGATCTCCTGAAAAAATAATCGATATGTGTGATAACCGTATGGTTGGTGGACATGTCATCCCGATTAATAAGGATGAAGTGCGTGAAAAAGCTGCGGCAATGGCGAGAGAGGCTCTGCGTGTTTTAGCTATGGCTTATAAGAAATCACCCGGGGACAAGCGAACTATCAGCCCTGACGACCTGACGGGTTTGGTGTTTTTGGGCTTGCAGGGGATGATAGACCCTCCGCGGCAAGAGGCGATTGAGGCTATTAAAAAATGCAAGAGAGCCGGTGTGCGTACCGTGATGATAACAGGCGATCACGCTATTACAGCGGTTGCCATAGCTCGCCAACTTGGTATTCTGACTGGTGATGAAAGAAGCGTTCTTACTGGTGAAGAACTGTTTCGCATGAGTGACGATGATTTATTTAATCAGGTCGATAAAGTCTCGGTTTATGCCCGTGTTGCGCCTGAGCATAAACTTAGAATTGCGCAGCAATTACAGAAGAGAGGACATGTCGTGGCAATGACGGGGGACGGTGTCAATGATGCCCCCGCATTAAAAGCAGCTGATATCGGTATTGCAATGGGAATCACAGGGACCGAAGTGAGTAAAGAAGCCTCCAGCATGATACTTACCGATGATAATTTTGCGAGTATCGTCGCCGCAATAGAAGAGGGGAGACACGCGTGGAAAAATCTGGAGAAGGCGATACTTTACACACTGCCAACTAATGGGGGGCAAATGCTATTGATCCTGGGGGCTATCTTGTTAGCTCCGTTCGTACCCCTGTTTGCATTACGGCTCCCTGTTGAACCAATACATATTTTGTGGGTGAATCTTGCTGATTCAGTATTCTTAACCATGCCGTTATTATTCGAACCGAAAGAAAGAGGACTGCTCCGCGGTAAACCGCGCAATCCGAAAGAAAAAATTGCCAACCGGCTGTTCTTTATCAGGGTGGGGTTAGTTTCACTGGTACTGGCGGCAACTGGTTTCACGGTATACTGGATATTCGGACAAAACGCTATTGACCCGGAGACCACCAATGTAATTAATCAAGCACAGACTGCAACTTTAGCTTCGATTATCCTGTTGCATCTGGGGTATCTCTTAACAGCTCGCTCTGTTTCTGATTCAGCTTTTACTTTGAACCCATTTTCCAACAAACTAATCTTAGCTGGTATTACTGTAAGCGTTCTTACATTGTTAGCTATCATCTATGTACCATTTCTGCAGGTTGTATTTAAGACGACCTCATTTCCCCTCGCCTGGTGGCCGTGGGTGCTCTTATCTCTGCTCCCGGGATTTATCATTATTGAAATAGAGAAAGGGATACGCAAAACGGTTTTGAGTAATAAATATAGACGAGCGTAAAATAATCTGTGATTTCGGTGGTTATTGATAGCTTAAATATCAGCTCAAAGATGGTGATAGCGCCATGTCCACTCCTGTGAGGTCAGTCAAATGGTACCGAAAGCTGGCGACCAGGAAGGGCCGTCTTGAAGCCGGGGCTTTTATCGTCGAAGGTGATAGGGCTATCCGCCAGATAATGGCCGGTCAGCCCGGGGAGATAATGGAGATTCTCTCCATCGAAGAGCCACTTTCTCTCTACCGGGATTATGCGGTGAGACAGCTTACGGAGAGCCAGTTCCTCTCCATCTGTCAGACCAGAACGCCGCAGGGAATTCTGGCCGTTGTGAAGCTGCCGCTAGAGGTCTATTCTGACTCTCTACCTGATAACCCCGGCAATAAGGTTCTAATCCTGGAGGATATCCAGGATCCGGGCAACATGGGTACTCTTATCCGTACGGCAGCCGCCTTCGATTTTTCCGGAGTCATTATGACCGAAAAGTGCGCTGACCCGCTGGCGCCCAAATGCGTTCAGGCAACTGCGGGCACGGTATTATCCGTCTGGCTGAGGAGGACCGGAGGCTATCTTGACCTCACCCGGACTCTGAGGAACGCCGGCTACTTTCTGGTGGCCACCGATATTGGCGGCACACCAGACCCGTCAGTTCTCTGTCATCAGCAGAAGCTGGCGTTGGCGCTCGGTAACGAAGCCGCGGGAATGTCCGGAGAACTGCTGGAGATAGCTGATTACCGGTTACGAATTCCCATCAGTCAGGACGTAGAGTCGCTGAACGTCGCAGCCTGCGGGGCAATCTGTATGTATCTAAGCTCAAAAACACTGTGAGCATGGCCTGTGCCACCGGCTGAAGCGGAACGCCCCGCTCTGGCGGAGAAATAAGGGGTGGCTTTGGGAGGAAGTTCAAGTCCTGTACCGCCCAGTTTTCTAGCCTCGAAATAACAGTAATGTACAATAGACAGAATGGCAAGAACATAGACTTCCCCAAACGAAACATATTTTTCTAATAGAATCCTTTCCATTGTTTCCCATACGGTCTTTGTGGGCATGAGGGTAACCAGATGCTTTTCGGCTACATTTTAGCGATGTATAATAAACAATAAAAATGGTTTAATTATGGGTTGTTAATGAATTCAAGGAATTCATTCTTGGTAGAAAAAGACATTATCTATTTTCCACTCACTTATCCGAGGAAGAATGCGTCATTCGCTTAGCCAACTCGCTTGCAAAGAAGAATAGCTGGCTCCCATTTGATTACACGGGCAAAGTAGCAGGCAAAATTAGAGGAACGAATCTTTTGTTATATACAGTGCCATATAGGAACTCATGGCATTCTTATTATCATGGTAACTTTTATCACTTGGGGAACGAGACCCAAATAGAAGGTTACTTTGATATATCGCTTTTTACCAAAGCTTTTTCAATATTCTGGTTGAGCGTCGCATTTTTATTCTTTCTGGTGGGAATAATTATCATTGTACCGAGTGAAGGTGGAATACGTATTGAAAACCTAGGTTTTGTCATTGTCCCATTCATGATGATGATATTGGGGGCACTAGCCTGTAGATACGGTATCTGGATAGGTGAGCAAACACAAAAATACGTCATTATCTGGATAGGTGAGCAAACACAAAAATACGTCATTGATTTTATCGAACGTAAACTTGACGCAATCCAGAATAATCGGGAAGCAGTCGAACGTGATTAATCACACTCGTAACAAATAATAGTTAAAACCTTTGCTCAACCGGCAATTCGAGTTGGCACGACATCATAGACTGAACGCTACTTCAAACGTCCTGGTTCTGCGTATTGGGCAGTACCGCCCACCAACTTCAGAAAAACCACTCAAACCATGCATTCTTGATAATGAAGGGGAACACCGGGACTATAGAGAACTTAAAATGAGGTTGATCTTGCTGGCTCGAAATATAACATCAGCATTCTTCAAGAGATTGAAAAGGTTCCCCATGATTTGTAGCCTAGCTCTGATTTTCTGCCTCTTCCGGTTTTGATTCACAAACAAGAACATTGCGCTCATCGCGAGTAAAATGACAACCGGTATTCAGGGTACGCCGTATCTCATTCCGGGCTCTATGTAACCGTATTTTCACTGTCTGCAGAGAGCAACCGAGTACATCGGCAATCTCCTGGTTCTTCAAACCATGCTCATCATGCAATACCAATACCGTCCGATAGCTGACTGGCAGACGATAGATGAAATCCTGCACACAGGACGACATCTCGGTTCTCTCAGCCGATTTTTCAATTGACGTATCAAGCGTAAAAGGTGTTTGTCCGGTTGGTGAAGCCTATGCGAAACAGAACATTGCCGATAAAAAGATTCCGGTCTTATCCTGCGAGGGAGCCTGCATCCGGGGAGAAATTGCCAGGCTCGCAGCGAACATTATAGCCCAGGAAACGCCTTCCTTTGCCCGGGCATGCCACGCGGAAACATTCTTTGTTCCTCATTCCTCCATGTTAAGCTGGGTAACCGGGAGCGATAAAGTGATCATGGTCGATGGTTGTTTTCTTCAATGCCATGGACGGGTCCTGCAAAATCTGATTAACGAGGATAAAGTGATACACGTTGAACCGTATAGCTGGCATCTGGATGGCGAGCATTGGCAAGTCCGCACCTGTGTAGCGTTGATGGTTCCGGCGTGCCGCTCCGGTCTGCTATAATTGATATCAGGTAACTGTGTTTTCATTTACCATTAAACCATCTCAGTTAATGAACTTTAGAAGGTTCGAAAATTAATGAGTGTTGCTTTCGCTTTTATAGCCAGCGGTTTTGTCTGGCTGTCTTTTGAATTATGGCTTAACTTCCGCGACAGGGCCAGAGTCGATGCGACTGAAGACAAAAGTAGCGGTCTCCATTTGTTTTCGCTTCTGATTGCGGCACTGGTTATATGTGTAATTATTCAACAAACTGACCTGCCCAGGATTCCGATAGGTCAGGATCATAGATATTTAATCGGTACCTCCGTTGTGCTCGCCGGTGCCGTCCTCCGTTGGTGGGCATTCTGGTCTCTCGGTAAATATTTCCGGACCGTGCTGGCAATCCAGGACGGTCAAAAGGTCGTTGACCGGGGGCCGTATCGCTTTATTCGACACCCTGCATATACGGGAGCTCTGCTCGCCTTCACAGGCTTTGGTTTAGGCCTCGGGATCTGGGCAGGTCTGGCGGTTATTCTTGCTCTTTCGTTCCTGGGTTATCACCGCCGGATTAAGCTGGAGGAACAATTGATGATTACCTGCTTCCAGGCAGAATACCTGAGATTTATGGAAAAGACCAAAAAACTCATTCCGTTTATTTATTAAATATTAGGCCGATGAAATTTACCTATATACGCCCCAGCCTGATTCCGGCCGGTGTCGCCGGAGATTCGATTGAGCCGCTGGTGTTTGCCATACTATCCGGGCTAACCCCGCCGGATATTGACCGCGTGCTTTATGACCAGCGTATTGAGGTAATCCCGTTTGATGAGCCGACTGATCTGGCTGTCCTGACCATCGATACGTTTACCGCGAAATCGGCTTACCAGATTGCCGCTCAATATCACCTGCGCGGAGTCCCGGTCATTGCCGGAGGTATTCATCCCACCCTATGTCCACGGGAGGCCCTCCGTTTTGTAGATTCTGTGGTTATTGGCGATGCGGAAGGCGTTTGGCACGAAGTGGTCCGCGATGCGAGGGGAAAGAAGCTCAAACCGGTTTACGAAAAACGGTATCCTTCCCTGGACCGGCTTCAGTTCGACCGGAGCATATTTAAGGGCAAGCGGTATCTGCCGGTTACTTTGGTCCAGTTCGGCCGCGGCTGCCGTTTCTCGTGCGAATACTGTTCTGTCCATGCCCTTTATGGGAGTAATATAAGGCAACGCCCGGTCGATGCGGTTGTTGAAGAGATCCGCAAAACCGGCAGGAAGCCGGTTATTTTTACTGATGATAACCTGTTCGTCGATAACAGCGCAACCAATGAACTGCTGCGGGCGCTTACGCCCCTGGGTATCAAATGGGGTTGTCAGGCAAGCCTGGACATTTCAGCTAACCGGGACCTCATCCGCCTGATGGCACAGTCCGGGTGTATCGCGGTGACTATCGGTTTTGAGTCTCTGATAACAGGTAATTTGAAACAAATGGGCAAGCGCCTGAATCTTAATTACGGCAGCTATCTTGAGGCGGTGAGGATTTTCCGGAAGCATGGCATTATGGTGTGCGGAGCTTTTATTTTCGGCTATGACCAGGATACACTCGATTCGTTTAAAATCAGCCTTGATTTTGCTATTAAAGCGAAACTCTATACGGCGAATCTGAATACGCTCGTACCATTTCCGGCTACCCCGCTCTATGAGCGATTGCGCCGGGAGGGGAGGCTAATTCACGACCCGTGGTGGCTGCACCCCGATTTCCGGTTCGGTCAAGCCCCATTCCGCCCCGCGAAGATGACCCCGGAGCAACTGGAAGACCGCTGTTACTGGGTGCGCTCCGAGTTTAACAAGTACGGTTCCATCGCCCGCCGCGCTCTTGACCTGCATGCTAATTTTAGCTCCCCGACAAAAGCCGGGGTCTATCTTAAGGTAAATCTCCTCACGAGGAAGGAAATCAGTCGGAAGCGGTACCAGCCCCTTGGCGATGGGAGTGACCTGACGCCTTTATTTGACGGAGACCGCTTATGAGTAGTCGGTAGCCATGAACCGGCCTTGAAAGCGCTTTTCCCATCCTGTCTCCCGGTCTAGAACGGATGGTTTGATGTCGCCCAGTTTCAATCCCCTACGGTGCATCTCCCCCAGATACGCCACTTCCGGCGAGACCGACGAACAGTCGATTAAAAACGCCTCCAGGTGGCCAAGCTGTCCCAGTTTACGGCAGTAAGCGTAATGGAAGTTTTCAAGGAAACAGCCTTCCAGCTTTTCCCGTAACATTCTCCCCTGTTCGTCCGACACATTTTCAGATTCGAAGAAAAGAGTATAAGATATTCTCCCTCCGGGCAATTCAGTCGGCGCCACAAAGAAAAATGTCGGATTGAGCGAGTACTCGGCGAAGGTAACGGCGAGGCTGCGCTGAACGTGTTCCGCGTTGAGCTTTTCGCCAAATATATCGGAGACGGCGTTCTTAGAGATAAAGCGCAGCGCGGGAGTGGCGGCGATGAACCCGGTTACCCTTACCAGATCATCCATCTCATAACGGTAGAGACCTCCCCCGGTGGTCACAATGACCGAGTAGACGCCTCCCCGGTCAAGCTCGTGTGCCAGCCGGATTTTACCGGTTTCGATATCGCGGAATTCAAAGAAGTGGGAGTTAACGGCAAGCACCGGATCGTTGTCCGGGAGCAGGGGCAGCGATACAAACGCTTCGGTGGCTACCAGTCCTTTGCCCTGTATCTCGGTGCCGGGGAAATACCGGCGAATCTCGGGGATGAACGGCTCGCTGGCTCCGTGGGTCCAGCAGCTAATCAGTTTCAGGTCTGGCCAGATAGCTTTAAAATTAAGGCCGTGCTTTTGGATAGTCCACCGGATATTTCCGGCGCGGGCGCGGGCGTCCGGCGAACCACTCGATGCCAGAACCTCAATCAACCTGCCCTGATTTTCCAGGAAGTGTTTGATGAGGGTCAGGAGAAGGGTGGGGCTCCAGACGGATATCAGGGCAAGATTACGGGCGGCGAGAAGACTGGTGAGCGTCCTGTCCCTGAAATCATCCAGGGAAATATCCGGAGTGAATTTTTGTCGCCCGACCGAAACCAGATTATACAACCGTTTCCCGATGCCGCCAAGATATTCGGAATCATCGTCAAATCCAACAGGGATGCACCCGTGGAATTTATTACGTTCAACGGGTGGAGAGATAGACCAGTATGCCCGGCCGCGCATCAATCCCGGTACCCGGCGAAAAAGATTATAAACCCAGGGGGAGATGGCCATCTGATACTCGGCCTTGAGCGGTTGGTTGTACGGGATCAGTTTAGAGGCTGAAGACGTCCCGCTGGTGGGTTGAAACAGTGCCACCGGATCATGAGTCAGGACGCTGGACTTGCCCCGCGAAATTTCTTCGATGTAAGGCAGGTAATCTTCGTATCGGGTCAGGGGAATGTTCTCCTGAAAGTCGCGGATTGAGGAGATTTGCGAGAAATGATTTGCCCGGCCATATTGAGTGCTCTCGTTTCGTCTGAGGAGATTTTTTAAATACAGCTCCTGGGTTGGTCCGGGATTTTCCAGGGCGCGGGAGAAACGCCGGTTACCGGCGTAGCTGTTTTGCAGCCACAGCCAGTTAACTGCTAATGGTAACAGCCGTCCGGCTCTCATGTTTTTAGATACCTCTTGATAAAGGGACTGATATTATCCGGGTGGCAGCGGGCCAGGCAAACCAGTTCGTCACCCTGGGTACAACCGGGGTTCATTCTCTCGAAGAAGGCGACATGTTTGTCTTTGCGGCGGGCTTCCGTAATATCAGCCACACCCGGAATCAATTTCTGGGCTTTGTCTGAGGCGGTCAGGGTTCCGGTAGCCGGATTAAACCGGTTCCCAAACCTGTGGCTGGCAAAACTATGGAGTAGAGCTTCTTCAAAAACCGGGGTATTCTTCATGAACGCAGGATAGAACTCACGGAAGAACACCGGAAGGAAACGGTAGGTCTTGTGGCCTTTGCTGGTCAGCACCCAGTAAAGCTCCCGGTCAGGATATCTGGCCAGTGCTGATAACATAAGGCGGCCCCAGGCGATGGGAAGGGCCAGGGAATGCCAGTGTGCCTTTTCAATAATCGTATCTCCGGAGAAGATGATATTGACCTTTTGCTCCGGCATTTCATGCTCGGTCAACAACCACGTGGAAAAGCCGCGGATGGCTCCTTCTTCGTGGAGAAGGATGACCAGGTCTTTTTCTTTCAGGTCAGTACGGAACTGTACCGCATCGACATTCAGATAATAGGTCTGCATTATCCTGAGCATGGTCAAGATCTGGACTTCGCTGATTTGATTGACCGGGGTGACGTGTGCCTGGAGCGCCATTATAAGGCCCCCAGTTCCAGGTAAGGTACGCGTCCATCCAGATTATGAAAATCATGCTCTCCGTCTTCCCAGCAGACCACGTAAAGGCGGCTGTAATAATTGAAATGACGGTATTTAGCCAGGACAGGCAGTAGCGGGTCATGCTCATGCAGTCCGGCCATAAAAAAATCAAAGCTGCCGTGATATTTTGCCAGGAGTTGAGACAGCAGAGCAGCGAAGACTTTTCGGTCGTCATTACTGATACAGACCAGGGCCAGGTTAAAGTAGTCCAGGTCGGAACCGGGACGGGGCAGGAGCGGATACCCCAGCCGGCCGGCGGTGAGGTTATAGGGAGAGCGCAGCATGCCGAGCCAGCGATTGTAACCGGTTACCCGGCTCTGGCGGAACGGTTCCTGGTTCCATGCGCCTGTGGTTCCGACCAGTTTATCTTCTTTAAAAGCGAGCAGAATATCATCCGGAGCCAGTCCACCCAGCAAGCCTTCCGGATCAATCAAGTCCGCAGCCGAATAACCGGGGAAAAACTGCCGGCGAGAACCTTCACGCTGCCAGAACTCAATGAGCGACGGGATATCTTCCATAACAGCCGGGCGTATGAGGAGATTGTCCGGTAAGCTTAACCGGGACGGACTCCGTCTCAATCCAATGGCCAGACTGCAAAACCGGCCGAAATCATGATAAGCGGGCAACCCCGCCCGCCCCGAAGTCAGAATCTCTCGCGCCTTCTTATTGCTTTCTATGATGGTAGTGATATACAGCCTGGCTGGTCCGGCTTGGTGCAACCGCTTTAGCTCGCGGTAACCGCGAGCCAGGTAAGTGCTGCCGCGATATTCCTCGGCAAGTCGCAGGCTCCCCAGATAGCCTAATGGAGAGAGTTCGCCGTTTACGAAAGCGGGTTTTATGGAGCGGGTGCCCAGTCCAATCAACTTGCCGGTATCAGTATCGCGTCCGGTGATGATATCGGACTGTCTCCCTTCAACCTTCATGGAGGCCATGAATGACGGGTTGTAAAGGTAGGTAATCTGAACCGCTCCGGGCACGGGAATCTGGCAGAGCAAATTGCGGATCTCAGCGTCATTATCAGGCCCTGCGATTTCGGCGACAACATGAGGTGAACGCTTCTTCACGGGAGTTTCCCTCATGCCCATGGGGATACCGAATTTCCTGGATACCTCCCGGTGCATCAGATAGTTCAGACCGTAGAAGACCCCGGCCATCCGGGGCCGGGCGCAGTTAGCCGAAAATTCCCGGCCTCTCTGCAGTATGGAAGAGAATGAATAGAAGTCCCGCCGGGCTGCGTAACATGACTGCTCCAGTTCAGCAGGCGACATGCCGACGGGATAGAACGGGGCTTGCCCGAAGAGGTAGTGGTCACTCAGCCACCAGTCAGGATACATCAGTCTATTTTCAGCCTCGAACTGAGAGTAAAGAGGCGTTCCAGGGAAGGGGATAATCTGGGCAAAGGCGGCTAAAAATAGTTTCTGGCGCCGGGCAAAATCCACGGCATCCCGGATGGTCCGGGTGGAATCGGCCGGAAAGCCGAACATGAAAGTGCCATAGATCGAGATACCATTTTTCCGAAAAGCCCCGAGGGCTTGCTCGTAATCGATTGTCTGGTTGATGGCTTTTCCAACGGTATTGAGGTTGATTGCGTGGAGCGATTCCAGTCCGACCAGGAGACCCCGGCAACCGCTTTGTGACATCAGTTCCAGTAATGCCGTGTCGGTGGCAGCGTTGATGCTACACTGGCCTATCCAGTTGATTTTCAGCGGTATCAGTGCCTTAAAAAGCTCCCGGCCGGTTGCTGTGTCCCCGACGATATTATCATCCACGAAAAAAATGACTTTCTCCTTCAGTTGCTTTATTTCACCGATAATCTCGTCAACCGGTCTTCGGCGGTAGGTAGACTGGTAAAAGGCACTGATTGAGCAAAAACTGCAATTGAAACGGCAGCCCCGGCCGGATTCCACCATAGCGAGCTTAAAGTAGTGTTTACCTTCAAATATCCCGCGGTCCGTCCTGATGCCGGCAAGGTTAGCGCTCCGTGGCGCAGAGTAAACGGAAGCCAGCTTTCCTCCGGAGGCATCGTTCAGAATATGCTGCCAGACTTTTTCGGCCTCACCGATACACACAGAATCGGCGTGTTCCCTGGCTTCCTCAGGACAAAGAGTTGCATGATAGCCCCCCAGCACCACCGGGATCCCTTTTTTACGGTATTCATCCGCTATCTGGTAGCCGCGGCGGGCAGTAAAAGTCTCAATAGATATCGCGGCCAGATCGGTGGGCTGAGAGAAATCAATGGCTTCCAGCCGGTCATCATAGAATGACTTTTGCCAGCCGGCGGGGGTCAAGGCGGACAGCACCCCTATTGCAAGCGGCTGCATCTGCCACGAGCGGACATAGCGCGTCCCGGGGAAACGTCCCACGCAAGGGTAGATAAAAGTTACACGAGGCATAAGCTCCTTCACTACCTGGCCGGGTACCTGGCGGAAATGACAACCGACATCAGCATGTTGAATCTGTTATCAGGAAAGCTATGCGATGGTCTCGATTAGCGAATTGTCCTGCATTTTGCTTTCATCATATTTTAAGAGATTTCGCGCGTAAAAACGATAAGCGATATTCGCGGGGATTGAGACGGGTAATATACAGCGCGAGCCTGCCAGCCGCTTGAATATCGAGCCGGCGGTATAGCATTGTTTCCAGGTCCAATATAATCCCTCCTGTAGCTCCCCGGGGGACATGAGCTTGGGTCGGAAGACAACGTGCTGAGCATCATACATCGACCAGTTGGTCTCGATAATGCGGTTTTCCTTCTTTAATTTCTCGTGGATGGGCGTACCCGGGAACGGGGTGTAAGCCGTAAAGCGGGGAAGGTCCAGGTTCAGTTTATTGACCATCTCCACCGTCTTTTCAAAAACCGTCTTGTCATCGGTGTCAAAACCGAAAACGAAGCATGCCTGGATAGAGATTCCACGGTTGTGCAGCTTCTTAATCTGGGTCTTGTATTTTTCGGCGTAATTGAAACCCTTCCCCATACCTTTTAGAGTGGACTGAGAGACTGACTCGAAGCCTATCAAGAGACCTTTGCAGCCGCTTTTAGCGGCTAAATCCAGCAGCTCGGGGTCATCCGCCATGCGGATGGTGGAAGGACTGAGCCAGCGTTTCTTGAGCGGTATCATGGCGCGGTAGAGGTCTTTGGCGTATTGCCGGTCCTCAATAGGGCTCACGTCTACGAAAAGGACATTACGGCTTTCAATCTGTTCCAGTTCCGAGATGACATCTCTGACGGGACGGAGGTACATCCTTCTACCCCAGGCGACAGGCACGACACAGAAATCACAATGATTAATACACCCACGCGTAGCCTGCACGGTATTGACGGTTATATAATTCTTACCTCTGAGAAGCTCCCTGCGGGGGAATGGCAAATCGCTCATTGAGAGAGCCGGGGACTGGGTATAGAGCTTGCCCATCCTGCCACGGATGAAATCACGGAGCAACTGCGGCCAGCTTTCTTCCGCAAAACCGGTAACGACGGCATCGGCGTGGAATGCGGCTTCTTGGGGCATCAGGGTGGCATGGACACCACCCAGCACCACCGGGATGCCTTTTTGCCGGATATGATCGGCCAGTGTGTAGGCACGCATCGCCGTCCCGGTAATAGCCGTTATCCCAACCAGATCAGCTTTGATCTCGCCGGGCAGGGTTTCCACCCCCTCATCGATGATCTCCACTTCGGCTTCGATCTCCGGCGGGATCAACGCTGCCAGTGTGGTTAAAGTCAATGGAGCATAGCGGATAGGTCTCTTAAAGATACCCTTTTCGTATCGGTAGAGCGCTCCGCGAGGCATTATAAGAAGTATTTTCACCGACCCCTCCCCTCATAGTAGTCACTAAAGAAATTCTAGAATGTCTGGAGGTATAACGTCAAATTCCTGAGAAAGGATGGTAGTTCCGGGTGGCAATAATATCGAATAGGTTAAGCACGATAATTGAAACTGCCTGCTCCTTTGGAGGAAACGGGTCAGGCAATCCCTCCCTTTCTGCCGCAACAGTTGGTAAACCCCGGCTCTATTATCTTGACTGGCTCATAGTTTTAGCCATGATGGGCATCTTCTTCTAAATCTACTTCAGGTACCACGATTTCACTTATTTTCTCCCTGAGGGGATCGATATAATTCAAGAACCTCTGCCTTGGTAGACTTGCCGCATCGGGATATCCCTTTTGAATCAGGTTATTTAACTGACGGTCGAATTCTTTTATCAACATGATTTACGGTGGGTAGTCTAGCATAAAATTACGCCGGTAAACAGATGGGCAGGGTCATATGAACGAGTACACCAACTTGACAAAATCCGTCTTTCTTTGTGAAAATGGTTCGTCTGTTCCTTTGTAAAAAGAATTTTCCGGGTAATAACTACCAGAAGAGGAGGGTTGAAAAAATGTCCAAAAAAATAGTCGTGGTGGGTGCGGGGTTTGCCGGTTGCGGTGCGGCTGCGGCAGCGGCACGGGCCGGAGCGGATGTAACACTGGTCGAAAAGACGGATACGCTTACAGGTATGGGCCAGCTGGCCGGGTCTTACCGGCGGGGTTCCGCCGTTCCCGGCGAGGTGGAACTTGTTGCCATGGGAGCGGGAGATATGCTGGATGCTCTGGACTCGGTGGCAATTTTTTCCCGATTTGAAAATCTGAAGCTAAAAGACCCGCGCATGCTTACCCTGTATGACACCCGCAAGATTGGAAAGGCGGTAGACAAGGTCCTGCGGGGACTGGGCGTAAAGATAATCTTACGAGGTCTCGGCTCAGACGTTGAGATGTCCGGCCGGAGCATTAAGGCGATAAAGCTTAAGGACGGCACGGTGCTGGAGGCTGATGCCGTGGTCGACGCTACAGGGGGAGCCGGACCGATACCGATGTGTGAAAAATACGGGCAGGGCTGTGCCGCCTGTATAATGAACTGCTATTTGTTTGGTGGCAGGGTTAGCATTGCCGCTAAGGCTGGCGTCAAAGAGTTCGTCGGGCAGAGGGCGGATGGTACACCCGGGATATACAGTTCCGCGGTTACCCTGATTAAAGAGTCGCTCTCCCCTGATCTTCAGAAGAAGTTGGAAACAGAAGGTGAGATACAGTTAGAGACGCCGCCGGAATATGTCGAAGCGGTATACCAGAGAATGCGGATGACAATGGTAGGTATGGGCGTAACGCCGGAGATGGCCAGGGAACTGGAAATAAACTATTGCGGCTACGTTAATATCAGGAGAATGCCCTGGCTGCCGCGGGAAGAACTGGAGAAGATAGCCGGCATGGAAAACGCCATGATTGCTGAACCGCATGTCGGCTGGATTGGTAATGCTATCAGGTACATGGCGATTTCACCCAAGGACCTGGCTCTAAAGGCCGAGGGCGTGGACAACTTATTCGTTGCCGGTGAAAAGGCGAAATTTGGCAGCATCTCGGCAGCTTATATCTCCGGCGCGCTGGCTGGCCACAACGCGGTACGCAAGGCAGCCGGAATGCCAGCCCTTGAACTACCCGTAACCACTGCTATCGGCAGAGCCATGGCCTTCAGCCTGGAAAAGCAAAACGATCCCAAGAGCAGGGGTGGCCTTAGATTAACCGCCGAGGAGCAGGAACTGGAAGCCACTCAGGCTAAAAAGATGTACACTGATAATATCGGGAAGCTGGGTCTAACCGGAATATTCTCCAAAAAGCTGGTGTAAACAGGCAGACTGGATACTATCAAGGTATAGAGGTTGGCGGGCTATTTTTTAATAGCCCGCCAACTGCGTTAGAGACGTTCCCGTCCAGCCACAAATCACCCTTGAAACCACGGCGCTTTCCTTGACAGAGCCATATCACAGACTTAATATAATAGTACGGGACCCTTAACAAGCAAATTACGCTAACCCACCAGGAGGAGATTGAAATGTTGTACGGTTGGGCTGAAGCTGATTTAGAAGTTGACCTGTCTAACGCCACCATCGTCAAAGAAGCGGCAGACCGCAAGCTATATGAAGCTTTCCTCGGAGGTAAAGGTACCAATGTCAGGACATTATGGGAGAGAGTGCCTCCTGAAGTTGAACCCTTTTCCGCTGAAAATTTACTGGTAATCAGCGCGGGTGCTCTGGTTGGGACTATTGTGCCCAGCGCTAACCGCACTACCGTTACCTTCAAGTCGCCGGTGACTGAAATACACTCGTATTCCAATATCGGTGGCAATTTTGGAGCCAGGCTTAAGTTTGCCGGCTACAATACGATAAAGCTATCCGGAAAGTCATCCACGCCGGTGTACCTGTGGATAGATGATGACCGGGTGGAACTGCGTGATGCCAGGCATCTCTGGGGAAAAAACACCCGAGAAACCCAAAGACTCATCCGTGAAGAATTGAAAAACGAAGAGGTGGAAGTCCTGTGTATCGGCCTCGCCGGTGAGAATAAGGTCTACACGTCTACCATCGAACACGGCAACGGTTCCAGCGCCAGCCGGGGCGGAGCGGGCGCCATCATGGGTGACAAGATGTTGAAGGCTATCGCCGTTCATGGCACCAAAGACGTTAACGTCGCCGATCCTGACAGACTCATCGAACTGTGCCAGCCAATCCTCAACCGCACCGAGCGTGTCAGGCACCAGATTTATGACAATTTCGGGTACGGCCGTGTTAAAGGATACGCCAAGGGAGTAGACTACGGCATCACTGGGGGGGCATACCCGCCTGAGCTTCAGTATCAAATAGACCATATTGGCGAGGTAGCCCAGAACTTCATGGACACAAAAACGGATAAAAGGGTTGCCTGCTATAACTGCGGGCAGCGCTGCCTCCGCGCCTATGCCCAGCCTGATGGCGAGTATTCCTTTATAAAGTGCTCTTCCTGGGTGGCTGGTCTGCGCGCTACCAGAATACTTGATATTGACTTCGCTTTAAGGTTTTATCACCAGTGCGAATTATATGGTCTGGACAGCAAATCGATTACGGCGCAAATCGCGCTGGCAATCAAGCTCTATGAAAAAGGGATACTGACCGGGAAAGATACCGGAGGGATGCACCTGGAGTTCGGTGATGAAAAATCAGCTCTCTGGCTGATTGACAAGATTGCCCGCCGCGAGGGCATTGGTGATGCGCTGGCTGATGGCGTTTACCGTGCCGCCCGGCGGATAGGCAGAGGCGCTGAAGAGTTTGCCCGCCACGTGAAGAAACTGGACCTGGTCCAGCGCAGAGAAGGCGGCGGCGAGTCCGGCCCCGGCAGTATAACCACAGCTATCGCTGACGGCGGCGGCGGCGAGAAGCTTATCGGCTCTAACGCCGAGACCTTCTGGGAGCGGGCTGAGGTCCATACCCCCGAGGAAAAAGCAGCTTATCTGGAATCAGAGTACTACCATTTCCCGGAAGAATTCAAGAAGTACCTGTTGCCGGAGAGCAATCTCATTGAGGCTGATTATGAGGGAACATTATTATTTATCTCTCATAACGAAGAGACATTCGCGCTGGCGGATGCTACCGGACTCTGCTACTACTGGGTAGGGCACCACCCGTCGCCACCGATAAGCAGTCGACCCTTGATTGCCAGTCTCATATCGGCCGCTACCGGAATGGATATTGACGAGGCTAAGGCAACAAGGGTAGCCAGACGAATAATCAGGCAGGTACGCTCTTATGATGTCAGAACCGGCATCAGGAGAAAAGATGATAGTATGCCTGAAAAGCATTTCCAGAAAGACCCGAGAACCGGTAAAGCCAAATTGGACCGCGATCTGTTCAATAAATGGCTCGATAAATGGTATGAACTGAAGAGGTGGAACCAGGATGGCATACCTACCAGGGAAGCGCTGGAGGAGGTGGGACTGGATGACGTGTTACAGGAACTGGAGCAAAGGAGAATCTTAAGCGTGTCGCGCGATCCGGTCACCGCCTCGCCCGGACTCTCTTAGTAAAGACTGTAATAAGAAAGATGTGCGTAGACTTGACAAAGCGATAAACATAAACTATAAAGAGTTGGGAATGCACACCAGCTTCAGCAAACCGGCAGAAGATGGCAAAAGGATTAATTAATATCCTGAGAGGTCAGTCAAATGAGCTGGTTGAGTAATCTTTATATAATATAAAGGAGGAAACTGGATGAAGAGGAAAGGTATGTGGCTTGGAATTAGTTGCCTGTTAGCGTTAGCCATGTTGCTGGCCGCCTGCGGCCCCGCAGCACCGACGACGCCGACCGCTCCAACCACACCCACTACACCCACCACACCGACAACCCCCATAGTCCCGATAACACCGATAACCCCAACCGCACCGACAGCACCAACCACGCCGACGACATCAGACGTACCCCAGTACGGCGGGACGTTTACCATGTGGAAGATAGAACAGAAAGCCTTTGATGACGCCCTGCGCGGCCGCTCCACTCCCCAACACTACGCCCAGGTCGCTGAAGCGATGATGATGGCGGACTGGGCACTGGGCAAGGCCGGTGGTTACGGCGCGGGCGAAGTTGAGGGCGTCACCATTATTGTTTCGGCACTCCACATGATTGGCGCCTTCGCCGAGAGCTGGGACATAGTCGGCGACGATACCATTGTTTACCACATCCGTAAGGGCAATCACTACGGGCTGAACCCGCTGAGCGAGTCCAGCCGTCTTGCTGGCGGCCGTGAAGCCGACGCTTATGACGCCGAGTATGCTTTTCTGCGAGGCTTCGGCTGGTTACCTGAAGATGACGGCGGCTATGTGAGCAAACCCTACGCTGCGGCCAGACTTACCGCCGAGGAGCAGCCATTATCCATCAAGGCCCTGGACAAGTGGACGGTGGAAATCAAGGCCCAGCCCGCCGGTCTGGGTTCTCTCTTCAAATGGACGGCGCAATCCATGAACATATACCCTCCAGAGGTCGCCCGCAATTTCAATATGAATGACGCGCGGAACCATGTCGGCACTGGCCCGTTTATGATTACCGATTACGTTGATGGAGTCAGCACTACCTTCGTCAGGAACCCCACCTACTGGCAGCCAGACCCCGTCGGCCCGGGCAAGGGCAACCAGATACCCTATATCGATACCCTGAGATGGCTTTACATCCCGGACCGCTCAACCCAGATGGCGGCGCTACGCACCGGCAAGCTCGACCACCTCGGTGAACGGGCCGGTCTGTTGCGTGAAGAAGCGGTGAGCCTGTTGCAGGGCAACCCCGGCATGAAGTATAACGGCGCTCACCAGCGCGCTCCCATGGTAGGTCTCAGAGGGGACAACCCGGACCTACCATGGTATGACGTCAGTGTCAGGCAGGCAATGTTTATGGCCGTCGACCGTGAGACGATAAGGAAGGATTACTACGGAGGAGAGGCTGATATCTACAACTATCCGGTCGATGCCGACCCGATGTGGATATCCCTCGGGGCAAGTATCCCCTTCGATGAGCTACCCGCATCAGCCCGCGAGCTTTACACCTACAACCCGAACAAAGCGAAACAGCTCCTAGCTGAAGCCGGCTACCCCAATGGCTTCAAGATGGAGGTGATCCTGATGGAAGCCGATGTCGACCTGGCGTCCCTGTTCAAGTTCTATATGGCCCAGATTGGTGTCGACGTGGAACTGGCGGTGAAAGAGAAGGGCGTTTACACCTCTATCGAGAAAAACAGGACTCATACGGAAGGCTTCTGGGACAGCATGGCCGCTCCCTATTCCTGGCATGAATGGCGGATTGACGACCTGAGCAACTCCAGCATGGTCGACGACCCCGAGATTAACAAGGGAATCATCGAGTTTGCCAAATACTTCATGATTGACGATAGCAAAGCTTATCCAGAGTTCGGCAAGCTTGTTCCCCGCATGATTGAACAGGCGTACTACATACCCATGCCATCACCGCTGAGCTATACCGTCTGGTGGCCCTGGGTCAGGGGTTACAGCGGCGAAGACATGTTCGGCGCTACTGACCGTTTTGGCTTTACCCAGTACATCTGGCTTGACCGTGAACTAAAGCAGTCAATGGGCTACTGATACCTGTACCGGGAGATAGAAAACAGGAAGAAGGGGTTGGAGGTTATAACCTCCAACCCCTTTTGCAGTAATGCTATACCCTGGAGAAAAGCCCGGGCAGCAGCTAACTCAGGGTTGACAACCAGGTATCACGGCGGTATCATGCAATATCAATTCAAATCCATCAACGAAGGAGATTGAGATGCCAGATAATAAGGTTATTGATGCCCATTATCATGTAATCAGCCCGAACCTGGCCAAGGCGATTGGCGCTGCCATCCCGATACCTGATATTTTCAAACGTGAAAGAATGCTCACGGAGGAGGAACAACTGGAAATCGCCCAAAAGAAGGGCGTAGACGTTCTGTGGTTCTCTTTCCGGACGCCGCCGTATTACGTCGGGGTGAAAGAGCTTCCGCAGTCATCTCCGCATGTTCTTACCGTGGCACGGACGGCTAATGATTATCTTGCAGCTGTTTGCCAGCGCTACCCTGGCAAATACATGGCCTTCGCCGATATTCCTCTGGCCCATGGCGATGCGGCCATTGATGAGATGAAGCGGGCGCTCAAAGACCTTGGTCTTCACGGCATTTGCCTGCAGTCTAACTATGATGGGAAACCACTCGATGCGCCCGAATTCCGGCCATTCTTTGAGGAAGCCAATAAATTGAAAACGGTTGTGCACGTCCACCCTATTGCGCCCAGGGCTTCGGACGAGGCGTTGCGGGAATATTTCATGTTTATGATACTGGGCTTCCCTTATGATACCTCGCTCGCCTTCATCCGCATGGCCTATACAGGAGTCCTGGCGCAGTGTCCTGACGTCTCTTTCATCCTCAGCCACGCCGGAGGGACAATCCCCTACATCTGGTGGCGTATCAACATGCCCTATATGGGCAACCGTCCGCCCAGCCATGACCATATCAGTGCGCCGCCTACTGAATACCTGAAGCAGCTCTACTATGATACGGCGCTTACCGATACCGATTCGCTGATGCTGGCCTACAAGCGTGTTGGCGGCAACCATCTGATATTCGGCACTGATGTTCCCTACGGCCTTGAAACGGGTGTAGAGCATACCCTGAATACAGTCCAGTCCATGGATCTACCCGCGGAGATAAAGTCCGGGATACTGGGTGGCAACGCCCTTGCCCTCAGCCGCCGCGTCGGCACTTAGCGTAAGAAAGGGGGCTGCATATGCGCAGCCCCCAAACTACCTTAAGGTTTTCGCAAGACTGCCAGCAACACATACCCTGGCTTCCCTCCGCCGCCAGAGTAAAGCGCTTATTTTGCTAACACAATTTTCCTCTTGAACTTGACCCGCTTACTCAGTAGCAATATACTTTTCGAAGATAGCTACTGCTAGTACCGGAGGTAAGATATGACTGAGTCCGCTGCCAGGGAATCCAGAAAAGAAGTAATGAAGGACATCATCCTTCAGCTTCACCGGGGTTTATCCGCTGAGGAAGCCAAGAACAGGTTTGAAAAAGAAATAGGCAACGTCACCTCCACCGAGATTGCCGAGATAGAGCAGTCCCTCATCAATGACGGCCTATCGCCGGAAGAGATAAAAAAGTTCTGCAATGTCCATGCCCTGATCTTTCAATCCGCCTTGGAGAAATCCCCGGCTGATGAAACGTTCCCCTCCCATCCGGTCTATCTTTTCAAGCTGGAAAACCGGGAAATTGAAAAGCTGATTAACTCGCTCAAAGCAGCCGCCGAGCAAAAAGAAGGCTACGACCTATCCGCTTTAATCAGGAAGCTGAAAGGGCTGCTGGAGCAGCTGCGGGGAATCGAGCTTCACTACGAAAGAAAAGAGCAGCTCCTTTTTCCGTTCCTGGAAAGACAGGGCTTTATGGGCCCTTCAAAAGTGATGTGGGGTAAAGATAATGAAATCAGGGACCTGATGAAGACAGCCTTAAGCGAAATCGACGATATTGCCAGTGCGGAAGACCTAAATGAGTACCGTAACCGGGCGCTTGATCCGCTTATTGAAGAAGTCCTGGGAATGATTTTTAAGGAGGAAAACATCCTGTTCCCGACCTCACTGGAAAAACTTGATGCCACTGATTGGGTGGAGATACTGAGAGAGAGCGATGACATCGGCTATGTTTTTATCCAGAAACCGGAGGAAACGTCTGTCCTGGTGAACAAACTCCAGGCGGCGTTACTTGAAGAAGTTATATTTCAGGACAACACCATTTCATTGCCGACCGGGACAATAAGGCTGGATGAACTAATGCCTCTCCTCAATGTCCTGCCGGTAGACCTGACCTTTGTCGACCGGGAGGATACCGTTCGCTATTTCTCGGAAGGCAAAGACCGGATTTTTCGCCGCACCAGGGCCATCATCGGGCGGAAGGTGCAGAACTGCCACCCGCCGCAGAGTGTAGACGTCGTGGAGAAGATACTCACCGCATTCAAGGAAGGAAAGAAGGATGTTTATGATTTCTGGATGAACCTCCAGGGCAAATTGGTCTACATAAGGTATTTTGCCATCAGGGACAATAAGGGACAGTACGTGGGGACTCTGGAAGTTACGCAGGACGTCAGTGGCATCAAATCTCTGGAGGGGGAGAAGAAACTACTCGATGAAAGAGATTGATCTCAATAAAAGCGTTTATGAACTGACCGAAGCCTATCCGGAGCTTATCAGTACCCTTAAAGAACTGGGCTTCCTGGGCGTAGCTAATAGTATCGCCCGAAACACACTGGGCAGGGTTACCACTATACCGCAGGGCTGCCAGAAACAGGGTAAAGACCTGTCCGAGGTTATCAGGCAACTGGAAGAGAAGGGATTCAAGATCACCAAATAGCGTTGAGCCGGGGCCCAGGCAAAAATAAATCAACTGGAGCCGTATGCGCGGGGTATTATTGACGCGGTTTGTGCTATAATCCAATAAGCGATTATTCAGGGAGGCTTAGCAAAATGTTTGATAAAATTCTGGTTTGCCTGGACGGTTCCAATCTTGCTGAACAGATTCTACCCTACGCGATAGAACAGGCAACGCACTTTAATAGCAAAGTAATACTCCTTCAAGCGTTCTCCATATCCAGCAATATCGCGGCTGCGGAGGCATCTGAAGCGTCCGTAGTAGGCGCCGACCTGATACGGGAAGAAGCTCAGAGGCTGGAGACCGAGGCCAGAGTCTACCTGGAGAAAATAGCCAAGTCGTTGCAGGAGAAAGGACTGGATGTAACCTGTGTCGTCTTGCAGGGACAGGCCGGTGAGACTATCATTAACTACGCGCAGAAGGAAAATATTAACCTCATCGCTCTGGCCACACACGGGCACAGTGGTCTGGGACGTGTTATTTTCGGCAGTGTCGCTGACCACGTGCTTAGACAATCAGGCTTACCGGTTCTGATAATAAAACCAAGAAAAATGGAGACGTAACTCCGGCGCTGGAGAATAGCATTGTTAAAGGGAGAAATCCATGAAGAGTTCTTTTCGCCTGTTCCGCATTGCCGGCATTGATATCGGACTTCACTATACCTGGATATTTATTTTTGTCCTGATCAGCTGGTCACTGGCGCAGGGTTTCTTTCCGCAGGCATACCCGGGGTGGGATACGGTTACTTACTGGATAACGGGCATTCTGGCCGCCCTTCTTCTCTTTGTCTCGGTTCTGCTGCATGAGATGGCCCACTCTTTAGTGGCGCGGGCCAGAGGTATGTCCGTCAATAGCATCACCCTTTTCATTTTTGGTGGCGTCAGTAACCTGGAAGAAGAGCCGGAAAAGCCCAGGATCGAGTTTGCCATGGCCATAGTGGGGCCTCTAACCAGCCTGGCTCTGGCCGGTATTTTCTGGGGGTTAACCCAGGTAGCCGGAGACCAGGACGGTCCTCTGGCAGCAATGCTCAGTTATCTGTCCCTGATTAACCTGATTCTGGCCATCTTTAACATTTTACCCGGCTTCCCGCTGGATGGCGGGCGAGTACTTCGTTCTATTCTCTGGGGCGCTACCGGCAACCTCATCCAGGCTACCAACATCGCGGCTACGGTAGGGCGTTTCTTTGGCTGGGGGCTGATTGCCTTCGGCGTGCTTCGTTTACTGGCCGGGGATTTCCTGGGAGGCCTGTGGATTGCCTTCATCGGCTGGTTTATCAGCAGTGCCGCCGATAACAGTTATAGAGAGATTACCCTGCGTGAACACCTGAGTGGCATCAAGGTGAAGGAGTTGATGACCCCCGATCAGGAGACCATCGCCCCGGAAACCAGGGTCGAAGATGTTGTCTGGAATATCTTTCGTAAGAACCACGGTCGCTCTGTTCCAGTCTGCCGGGACGGCAAGCTGCTGGGCATTGTCACCATAACCGATGTCAAAGAACTACCCCGCGATAAGTGGGCGGAAACGCCGGTAGAACAAATAATGACCCGTGATCCACTCTACATGGTATCTCCTGAAGATAACCTGAATACTGCAATGAAGCTTATTGCCCAACACGATATTAATCAGGTACTGATTAATCAACAAGGACGATGCGCCGGGTTACTCAGCCGGTCTGATATCATCAGGCATCTGCAGCTCAATCAAGAACTGGGCATGCAACGCAAAGTCTAGAAACCCGCGTCACAGAATAGAGCCATCCTGTGTTTACGCGGAATGCAGAGAGGAGATTTTATGCCCCCGCGAACGGTACAGATTGAAGATTATATTCCGTTTGTCGGCTCTGAAGCAATAGTGCGTATCAGGCAGAAAGCTGAAGTGCTCCGGGGTTTGCACGTAACCAATATCAACTCGACCTATTACGGCGGCGGGGTCGCGCAGCTACTGGCGCCCCTGACCCTGCTGATGAATAGTCTCGGTATCAAGACCGGCTGGCGTACCATCCACGGGCCGCCGGATTTCTTTTCCGTAACCAAAAAGATGCATAATGCCCTTCAGGGCGGTGAAATTAACCTGAGTCAAATAAAGAAGCAGATATATGAAGATGTGGTCTATGATAACTCAATCCAGAACCACCTGGACCATGACATAATCATAGTGCATGACCCCCAGCCGCTGCCTCTGATAAAGCACTACCGGAAGAATTCCCCCTGGATATGGCGCTGTCACGTTGACCTGACCAGTCCTAACCCGGAACTGTGGGACTACCTGGTACCTTTCATTGAGAAATATGATGCCGCTATTCTTAGCCTGAGGGAGTACAAACAAAAGCTGGAAACTCCCCAGCTCTTCTTCATGCCGGCGATAGACCCTTTTGCCATCACCAATAAACCTCTAACCGAAGAGGAGATAGACAACCGCCTGAACCATTACCATATTCCCACTGATCTGCCTCTGGTAGTCCAGATTTCCCGCTTTGACCGCTGGAAGGACCCGGAAGGCGTCATCCGGGCCTTCAAAATGGCGAGAAAAGAGGTAGATTGCACCCTGGTGCTGCTGGGTAATGTAGCCACCGATGACCCTGAAGGTGAAGAAGTGTACGATTCCCTGCTCGATTCCCGTGAGGACCGTATCATCATTCTGAGCCGCCAGGATGGAGCGCTGGTAAACGCTCTCCAGCGGCGGGCAGCCGTGGTGCTGCAGAAGTCCATCAGGGAAGGGTTCGGCTTAACCGTCGCTGAGGCGATGTGGAAAGGAACGGCTGTCATCGGAGGGAATACCGGAGGGATCCGTTATCAGATTGAGGACAAAGTTAACGGTTTCCTGGTGTCCTCTATTGAAGAAGCAGCGCATAGAATCGTCCAACTGCTCCGGGACCCTGACCTCAGACAGCAGATGGGACAAAAAGCTCGGGAGAAAGTGAGACAGCACTTTCTGCTGACTCGTTACCTGGAACAGTACCTGGACCTCTTTAGTTCCTTTGAACCTGTCTTCCGCCTGTCGGACAAGGTTAGACCTTACCGGGAATAGATTGTCCGTAGATTAATCGCAGGCCATCACGCTAAATCTGGTCAGTAGGATGTTAACCGCCTGAGATGGTTGCCGGGCAAAACGTATGCCTTTGTCCGCCGGATTGATTTATCTGATATGAAGTACGAACAGGCATAGCATGAAAGAAACATGGCAGCCGAAACCGGGAAACCAGCTTTTCCGTCCCCGGCGAATAATGCTGGGCCGTCTCCGGAGGGTACTCGGGGTCCCGGCTCTTTTCAGCATCGGGTATGGGGATGTAGGTTCATCTATCTACTACGGTTTAGGCGTCGTTGCGGTTGTTGCCCTGGGGGCTACCCCCATTGCACTGGCGATAGCCGGTATCATTTACGTTTTTAACGCTCTTACTTACGCGGAAGGCTCGGCCATGCTTCCCGAGGGGGGTGGCTCAACCAGCTATGCTCGCCATGGGTTCAATGACTTCGTCGGTTTTTTCGCCGGGTGGGCGCTGATGTTGAGTTACATAATTACCATGGCCATCGCAGCCTATACTATTCCTCCGTATCTTGCCTATTTCTGGCCCGCGCTCAGCGAACCTGCAACCGGCACTATGGTATCGATGGGAATCATCCTTTTTCTCATGGTCATAAACGTGCTTGGTATCAGAGAATCATCAGTCATGAATATAACGTTCACCGTGTTGGATATAGTTACGCAGCTTACCCTGGTAATCCTGGGTGCTATCCTCATACTGGGGCCACACCCTGAAGTCCTGTTCCAGAACATGTTTAGCCAGGGTAACTGGCCGACTGCCCAGAATCTCGTCTTCGGCATTGCCCTGGCGGCTCTGTGCTTTACCGGTGTTGAATCAGTATCCCAGCACGGAGAAGAAACGCGTCAGCCTCAAAAGAGAATGCCGCAGACGTATACGCTGATGGTAGCGGCTGTTCTTGTCCTCTTTGCCGGGATTTCAATAGTCGCTTTGTCCGCTATGACTCCGCAGTTGCTGGGTGACCCGGTGAATGGTTGGGCCAGAGATCCGGTGGCGGGTATTGTCGCCAGCCTTCCTTCAAGCACGCTGCGATCGCTATTTGCCCCTCTGATCGCAGTGCTGGCTGCCACTATTTTACTTATGGCGACCAATACCGGTTTGATGAGTATCTCCCGGCTTGGTTTCAACCTGACATCACACCGGCAATTTCCAGCATTTCTGGGCCGGGTGCACCGCCGCTTTAGAACGCCTTCCATGACCATCATTTTGTTCTGCCTACTATCTATCCTGGTACTGGCTCCCGGGCTGGTCAATCCCAACTTTTTCACCGATCTGGGGGCACTGTACGTATTCGGTTCCCTGTTAACTTTCAGTCTGGCCCACGCGGCAATTCTTAGCTTGAGGGCCAGGAAGCCGGAGTTGCCCAGACCATTCAAGCTACGCTTCAATATTGAAATCAAAGGACGCGAGTTTCCGCTCTCGGCAATACTTGGTTTGATAGCCACAACAACGATATGGGCGGTAGTTATCATCATTCACCCATACAGTCGCTGGATGGGCCTTATCTGGATGGTAATTGGCTTCATCATCTATTACCTGTACCGGCGCTGGAAGAGAATCCCGCTCACTCATTACTCCCCACCGCCATCCAGAGCCGGGAGTAACCGGAAATCCTGAAGCCCTCTGGAGAAGATGCTGGAGAGTCTAAATCGATATTTGACGCACTTCCAGGTAGATGTTAAACTCACTCATCAAAGATAAAGGAAGTCCAGCAATGACCACCGGGTCGCTTACTGCCAGCAGAGTCTTCGATGAATTCAGGAAATGTGGCATCACCCACATTGTCTGGCTCCCTGATAGCGAAGCTCGCTTCATGTACGAAGCGATGATGGACCAGCAGGAAATCACCCTGATCCCGGTATGCCGCGAGGGCGAGGCAATAGCCATCGCGGCCGGACTTGTTTTAGGGGGAAAGAGACCAGTGGTGCTCCATCAGAACAGCGGTCTCTTTGAATCCGGGGATTCGGTGGCCAGTCTGGCCCTGGACCTGAAAATCCCTCTGCTATTACTTATCGGCTATCGGGGCTGGCGGCGCAACATGCCGATGACCGATTGCGCGGGTATCTTGCTGGAACCTACGCTGGATGCCTGGAGTATCAAGCACTATTTGATGGTGACCGACGAGGACGTGGAATATATCTCAACAGCTTACCGGGAAGCCCAGGAGACCAGCAAGCCGGTGGCCGTCCTCATTGCCAGGGAGTACCGTTAGCATGCTGGACAGTCTTGAAGCGCAGAGAGTAATCTCCCGCTACCGGAATAAGGCGATTGTCATCACTACCATGACTCCCAGCCGGGAATGGCCACAGGTATCCACCAGCCTGGACCTCGACCTGCCGTTAATCGACGGAATGGGCAAGGCCTCGTCTCTGGGTCTGGGACTGGCTCTGGCCCAGCCCGGCAGGAGAGTCTTCGTCCTGGATAGTGACGGCAGTTTGCTGATGAACCTGGGCAGTCTGGTAACTATTGCCAATATGGCGCCCCCCAATCTGGTGCATTTCTTATTTGAGAACAGTATCTATCGTACTACCGGAGGTCAGACTATCCCCGGCGCCGGCAAATTCAGTTTCATAGGACTGGCGCGGGAGGCGGGGTATAACAGCGTACACGAATTCGACGATCTGGCTAGTCTGGAAGATAACATTGAAACCGTACTGAATCAGGCCGGGCCCACCTTCGTCTGCCTGAAAGTCCCGCCACTGGCGGAGAGGCCGCCCTATCCGTTTCTGAACACCGCCAGAGCTATCCCCCGCTTCAGGGAAGCGGTACAACGTCCTTCTCCATAACCATTAATATCAGAGATAAAGCAGGGTAGAGTCCGCCTGCCTGACCCTGCAATCTACAGGCTGGCGCTCACCACCCGCATTTGTTGACCAGTCACTACCGGAGAGGAGGATAAAGATGGAGAACCTTCGCTATGACTATTCCCCCCTCATCAGGAGAGAACCCTTCAAGTTGCCTGACCGGGCACGGGTGGCGGTCTGGGTGGGGGTCAATATTGAGCACTTTGATATTGGTACGACCGACTTCGGTGACAGACCCTATCAGGCAGGCGCGCCCAATGTCATGGACTACTCGGTACGGGACTACGGCAACCGGGTTGGTATCTGGAGGCTCATGGAAACGCTGGACAAACACAATATCAAGGCCTCGGTATTGCTCAACTCGGATGTCTGCAGTCGCTATCCGGTTGTCATCGAGGAGTGTAAAAAGCGCGGCTGGGAGTTTCTGGGACACGGCACCAGCAATTCCCGCCCCCTGGGTGGTCTCAGTGAAGCTGAAGAAAGGCAAGTTATTGCCACCACCCTGGACACGATCACCCGGGCGGTACAGCAGCGTCCTGTAGGCTGGCTGGGCCCGGCACTGCAGGAGACCTTCAATACCCCTGACATCCTGGCTGAGAACGGCGTAAAATATCTCTGCGACTGGTGCTGTGACGACCAGCCTTTTCCGATGAAGGTAAAGGAGGGGAGCCTCATCTCGATGCCTTACGCCCAGGACATTAATGACCGGGCTGCCTTCCGCCGGAATGTAACCCACCAGCAGTTCGGGGAAATGATTAAAGACCAGTTTGATACCCTGTATCGGGATGGGGCCGGGCAGTCCCGCATCATGTGCATCGCCTTGCACCCTTTTCTCATTGGACAACCTTTCCGGATTGGCTATCTGGACAAGGCACTGCAATACATCAAGGGCTACGGTGATGTCTGGTTCGCCACCGCACGGGAGATAGCTGACTGGTATTATGAGAACTACCTGGGCATGAAACTAACCTGAAAACAGGTTAATCCCGGAAGTGCTTGACATTTCCGGGGCCGGGACAAATAATTAGCCATTCGCCACTGACAAAAAACGAGAAGGAGGGTCACGGTTATGGCAACACAATTAGCAATTAACCGCAGTAAAACAGCGCTGCTCATCATGGACTACCAGTACCGGCAGCTGAGCAATTTCTCTGATGATTTCCAGAAGGAACTACTGTCCAGAGCTAATAAAGTCCTCGATAAAGCCCGGCAGATTGGCATTCCCGTCATCTATGTGGAAGTGCGGCGGGGAGAGAGAACACCGGAGACTGAAATTCACCAGGCGGTAACCCCTCACCCCGGAGAAGTAGTGCTGACCAAGAGCCGCGTGGGGCCGTTTTCAACCACAGACCTTGACGCCAGGTTGAAAGCCCAGGGTATTGACACACTGGTACTGATGGGAATCAGGACCGGCGGCTGTATCCTCTCCACGGTACGCTGGGCGGCTGACATCGACTACAGACAGATAGTGCTCTCCGATTGTTGTGCTGACCCGGATGAAGAGGTACACCGGGTATTGATGGAGAAGGTATTCCCGGCCTTCGGGCAGGCGACGGTCATAACCTCCCCGGAATTCATCCGGGCGTTAGATGAGAGCCGGTAACAAGCGGCAGGGCAACGGCTGATGATTTACCGTTGATTTGAAAACCGGCCGGTAACAAGGAATGGATTTGTCGTCCGGTAATTCAACGTGAAATTTTCGGGGAATGGTTAAGTTTAGTAGAAGAAGGATAATGAAAGATGGATAATTCCGCAAAGTTAAGAGAGATGATGGACCGTCAAATGGTGGTTGCCCCTTTTTGTCTCAATGCTTATCACGGCAAGATTGCGCAGCTCGTCGGTTTTGGGGCGGTATACATGACCGGATGGGGCACTGCCGCAGAGCGGGGCTTCCCTGATGTCGGACTGATTACGCAGACCGAAATAGTACAGAATGCCCGCTATATTGTGAATGCGGTAGATGTTCCGGTCATCTGTGATGCTGATACCGGTTACGGTAATCCAATCAACGTCTGGCGCACGGTACGCGAGTATGAGGCGGCGGGGGCAGCGGCTATTCACATCGAGGACCAGGTCTTCCCCAAGAAGTGCGGCTTTTTCGCCGGTAAGCAGGTAATCCCCATGGAAGACTACATACCGAAGCTGAAGGCAGCCCTGGATGCGCGCCGTAACAAGGAATTTGTTATCATCGCCCGCTGTGACGCCCTGGCGATAAATGGCTGGGAAGATACCATCCGGCGCTGCCGCGCTTACCACGAGGCTGGCGCCGATGCTGTCTTTGTTGACGGGGTCAAGTCCAGAGAAGACCTGGAAATTTACGCCCGCGAGTTGCGTGACCTGCCCCGGCTCTTCAACGGCGGTCAACACCTGGCAGTCACCACTGAGGAGGCTGCCAGGCTGGGATTCAAAATCATGATCACCGGCGGCACCAACCTGGTGGTCTATGGCGCGGTCAAGAGGGCATTCCGGGAGCTGAAAGAGAACGGCGTTGTTCCCCCCGAGATGCTCGGTAATCTGGATGAGGCGCTCGATATGCTGGGGCTTCCCGAGATATACGCCATGGAGAAACGCTACAAGGTTACATAACAATTAGAACACTCTCTATTGATGCGCCCTGCCCATACCGTTTCTACCAGTGCTCATAGCGTACCAGTTCGGTAATTGACTGGCGCTTTTTCTCTTTCGGCTGGTCATCCGGATAACCCAGAGGAGTAAATGCAATCGGTTCAACCTCATCAGGGAGTCCCATAATCTCCCGGGCGGCTGCCGAATCAAATGCCCCGACCCAGCAGGTGCCGAGCCCGAGGTCTGTGGCCGCCAGAATCAGGTGGTCCATGGCTATGGCCACATCCACATCGCAATATCTCCGGCCGTCCCGCCTGACCCAGGCCGGTTCAGCAACACCGCAGGCGCAGATTATTATCGGCGCCTGCACGAACCAGGGACGGGAATAGATGCGGCTGAGATCTGCTTCTCTACCAGCGGTATGAACCACAATCAACCGGAACGGCTGCCGGTTAGAGGCGGTTGGCGCCAGACGTGCCGCCTCCAGAACCTTCTGTAACTTTTCATCTACTACCGGATTGGATTTATAAGCCCGTACACTATACCGCTTCTCAACCAACTCTAAAAAATCCATCTACTGCTCCTTTATTATTGAGATAACTACATTGAAGCATTATCAAGAGGTAAAACTCAAGTTTTACCTGCGGTAACGGCGACCAGGATGATGCAGGTGAAGAGATAATTTTTGAAAACTCCGCCAGCTGGTAGCGGTGGTGGGCGGTACTGTACAATACGCAGAACTAAGATGTTTGAATTAGCGTTTTGTTTATGAGCGTTAAGCGTATCCTCATTCGGGGAAAATCTGCTATAATTCCAGATGATTGGATTCTACAGGCAGGCAGGTTGAAAATGGAAACAATTAAATATGTATACTATCAGGAAGACGATATGTGGGTAGGCTGGCTTGAAGACTATCCCGATTACAGGAGCCAGGGAAAAACTCTGGATGAACTCAAAGAGAACCTCAAGGATATTTATGAAGACCTCAGCGCCGGGAAGATTCCCCATGTCCGCAGATACGGGGAACTCGTGGTCGGATGAAAAGAACCGAGCTAGTCAGGAAAATCGAGAGAATGGGATGTGTTTTGATACGCCACGGCGGCAAACATGACTGGTATCAGAATCCAAACACTAAAGTTTCACAACCTGTTCCGAGACACCGCGAAACCGCCGACAGTTTGGCGAAGCACATCCTTAAAATGTTGAGTGATTGAACTGCCCAATACGCAGAACCCGGACGTTTGAACTGGCATTCAAAGTCTAATCCATAGGAAGCTCCTATCCATGAGTAGATGGTAATCTTGACAACGCTCAGTTGAAAATCCTGTGGAGATAAACTAGACTAGTACCTACTTGCAATGAAAGCTAATGTTATGTATAATGACATCATGAGTAGAAAAGCACGAATAATTGAATTAACACCGGAAGAAACGGCGACCATTGAATCATGGGCACGGTCTGGTAAAACTGAACAGAGGATAGCTTTCCGCGGCAATATAATATTAGCTGCTGGTAAAGGCAAGGAAAACCAGGATATTGCCCGAGATTTACATACTACAGTTACTACTGTTGGTAAATGGCGTAAACGTTTTACAGAGAGTCGACTTAGCGGACTATCAGATAGTTCACGACCTGGTATCACTCCAAAATACGATGATAAAAAATTAGAAAAACGCATTCTAGAAACGCTGGATAAACCAGTACCCTATGGTTATGCCACATGGACCGGACCTCTATTAACTAAAGAGATCAGGGATGTATCGGAATATAAAGTTTGGCGTATTCTCCGCCAGTTGAATATTTCCTTAACCCGCAGGCATAGCTGGTGTATCAGTACTGACCCAGAGTTCGTACCTAAAGCAGCCGCTATCGTCGGATTGTATCTGAATCCACCGGAGAATGCGGTAGTGTTATCTGTCGACGAGAAACCCGCGATACAAGCTCTCGAAAGGGCTCAAGGGTGGTTGAGATTACCGGATGGCAAGACGTTAACCGGATTCAGTCATGAATATAAACGACATGGAACAACCACGTTATTTGCTGCACTGGAAGTAGCGACTGGATTGGTAAAGACGGGGCATTATCAACATCGTAAACGCCGGGAGTTTCTCGATTTCATGAATGATGTTGTGGCTGGTTATGATAAAGAGGTTTTTGTGGTTCTGGATAATCTCAATACCCATAAACCTAAGCATGACCGATGGCTACAACGGCACAAGAATGTGCATTTCTTCTATACCCCAACTCATGCTTCCTGGCTAAATCAGGTAGAAGTTTGGTTCAGTATATTGTGGAGAAAGGCTTTAAGAGGAGCCAATTTCACTTCTCCGCGGCAAGTTAGAAAAGCTATTGATGAATTTGCCGAAGTTCACAATGAAACGGCATCTCCATTCGAGTGGAAAGCTACTCAGGTGTTCCAATCCTCATTAAAAAATAACTATAGTGATTTATGCAAGTGAGTACTAG
>JAUYMF010000039.1 GCA_030698765.1 Dehalococcoidales bacterium | reverse complement strand
TCGGTGTACCCGGATGCCCGGACTGAGCCTTCTCCACCGCATCCACCGCCAGAAATCTGATGGTATTGATGCATAATTCATCGATTGATTCCGCAGTCATACTCACCTCCACCTTCGGTCACTACCTGCGTCTTTCTTGCGGCAATTAGGGTATAACCCAATATTCCCTTTTCTATCAAGTCCGTGGCACGTTTCAGCATTTCTTTACCATTGTTTAAGTCAAGCTCGCCCAGGTTCCGTTTTCCCAGACTGGCAGCCAGGCCGAAACCAAGCAGTTTACGGCGTATGTCTTTTATCATGTCTTTCAGGGCATCATTTCTGTCCTCAACGGTGAAATCGGCGAATCCTGCCTCTTTAAGTAAAGATACACGTCTGCCATGCCATTCCTCCTTCAGCAGGTGTTACTTTCACCAGGCTCTTACTCGCTTCGACGGCAGTGGCCGGAGAATGGCGCGGGCCGGAGCGCCGTCTGCTCCCACAAGTCTCAAAGGCAAGCATGTCAGATAGTAGCCGCCGGGAGCTACTGCCGACAGGTCAAGCCCCTCGATTATCCAGACGCCCCCGGAGAGAAGTATCCGGTGAACATCGCTGCCCCCTTGTTTGTAGCCGCCAACCGATAGATAATCGACCCCAACCGCTCTTACCCCACGCTCTACCAGGCGTTTTGCCGCGTCGTCCGAGATGAACACGAAGTCT
The DNA here is from genome assembly GCA_030698765.1 of Dehalococcoidales bacterium. Taxonomy (NCBI): domain Bacteria; kingdom Bacillati; phylum Chloroflexota; class Dehalococcoidia; order Dehalococcoidales; species Dehalococcoidales bacterium. The sequence goes on along the minus strand of JAUYMF010000039.1, from coordinate 1,842 downwards.
TCAACGAACTCCTTCCTTTGCCAGACATGCGAGGAGTTTCGTGTTTTGAACAGGATACGTTCTCCACGCCGGATGCTGTGCTCTTCGAGTTCATCTGGTCTTATCGACTCCGCGTCCCGGATTTCAATGACACGCGCCCGGCCAACCAACGTCTCCAGCGGTAACTCATCGACGCCCTTGCCCCCGTTAATAAAATGAAACGGAGCATCCACGTGCGTTCCGGAGTGAGCGCCCATCGAAATCGCTGACAGGTTTGCCGTATCACCCCGTGCCATGTCTTTGACACGGCTGATGTTGACCGCGGGGTCTCCCGGCCAGTGCACCATTCCATCCCTTAGGGAGACAGAGATATCAATCCACGAAGATTTAGTCTTATTTTTCATGGCGAATTCTCATTTACTACATAGTCCTCTAAGTCTCTACTTTTATACCTTTGCCTCTTTCAAAAGCCACGTGCCCCGTGATATTTTTTGCCGCCGGCTCCGGCTCGCCTGGTGATGTGGGCGAACTCAAAGGCGATGTAGCCGCCCGCCGACCATAACAATACGCCCGGGCAGGTTCTCCAGTTCGAGGAACCGCTCGCTGGTAACCAGGTATTCCTCTCCGTCGATACCTAGCTTCATCGGCTCAGCGCCGGAGGCGATAAGGATGTACCGCCCTTCAAGCACCTTATCACCGACCTGAACGGTGTTCCGTCCGGTAAACTTCGCCAGCCCATGGAAGGTGTCAATCCCTTGGCTCGTAAATCCCTCTTCCATCATCGGAGGTATATCGTCGGTGAAGGTGCGCTTGAAAGCCATCAATTCGGGCCAGTCAATGCCATGCCCATTTGCCCTGATGCCTTTGCCGGACAATCGCTGCGCCTGGTCTACAGCTTCAGCTTTCATTTTTCCTCCTTTTCTTGTTCTTCCTATATCTACGTCATCCCAAGAGAGATTTGAGTGTAATAGGCACAAAATACCCAATATATTTACAAGTATCTGGGCTTTTGGAGGGTTTGTATATCCGTAATTCTACGTAATTCGTTAGCAAAAGGGCACCTAAGAGGTTCCAGGAGAAAGAGTGGAAAAGATAATCTTTTGCTTTTTCACCATCTGGGTGCTCAGATGCCGAATCCTCAACCGCCTGCCGGTCATTCATTGCCTCGGTCCTTCCGGAAGTCGCTCGCGGCGACCGCTGTTACCCCGCACCCCTCGCCAGCGGCAGATGGTTTGAGCCAGTGCAACTTAATGAGGAGACGTTTCACCAGGTTGATAATGATACACACCTTACTCCTAGATGATGATGACCTGGTACCCTTGGCCCACAAAACGGGCGATATCAGGATGTCCGCTTGACTCGCCGATTCGGGACGCAGGGATGGCAGAGGGGATTGTCAGCGTTGACAGTACGGAAACATCATAGAGTCCTTCTTGAAGCTCTGAGGTACGGCGTGAAACATGAATTGATAGCGCGTAATGTTGCAGCTAATCGCTTTGACGAGGCTTTCACCAATAGATATAATGAGAAGCGTGTGTCGCAGGTTGTATAACGGCGCGGATTTATACGTGAAGATTCAGCCAAATTTGATTAGTGCCAAATTAGTGCCAATAGACATTTATATAAATTCATTAATTGAATAATTTGAAGTTATGGAGAGGTGTCCGAGTGGTTGATGGTGCCGCTCTCGAAATTTGCTAACAGGTGTCACTAACCATCATTTTACGCTCAAATTAGAACCTTTGTATTACTACTGGTTTAGCCGTTTTATAGCTAAAAAATATTATAGTAATAAAGTTTCGTTAGCAGTTTCATTAGCAGTTTTTAGCTTCGGTTTATTCGTTTGTTAAGGTACATATCTCC
>JAUYMF010000038.1 GCA_030698765.1 Dehalococcoidales bacterium | reverse complement strand
CCATGCTCAAATACTGGTCTGCTTTCAGGCTCGCCCCCCCGACCAGGGCGCCATCTATCTCCGGCTGCCGGATAAACTCGGCGATGTTATCCGCCGTCACGCTGCCGCCGTAGAGAATACGTACGGATTGTGCCAGAGTTTGGCCAGATAGTTTAGCCAGGTGGGAACGAATAATAGCGATAGTCTCGTTTGACTGCTTACCGGTAGCGGCTTTGCCGGTGCCGATAGCCCAGATTGGTTCATAGGCTACCACCAGGTCTGAGGGGTAGTCTATTCCGGATAGGGAGGAACTCAACTGGCTGGTTACCACTGCCTCTGTCTGCCCCGCCTCGTTCTCTTCCAGCTTTTCCCCCACGCACAGAATGGGTTTCAACCCTGCTTTCAGCGCCGCTCTCAGTTTTTTGTTGACAATCTCACCTGTCTCATTGAAATACTGGCGGCGCTCGGAGTGGCCGATGATGACATACTCGCACAAGCCCGCCAGCATCAGCGGTGAAATCTCGCCGGTATAAGCCCCTTTCTCCTCGAAGTACAGGTTCTGGGCGCCCAGCCTGATTGAGCTTCCCTCAATCACCTTTTTCACCTCGGATAAAGAAATAAAAGGAGGGCAGACTATCTTCTCGACATTGACACTATCATCCAGCCCCTGACGGATTGCCCTGACCAGTTCAATCGCCTCACTGATGGTGGTATTCATTTTCCAGTTTCCGGCAATAACGGGTACGCGCATTCTACTCTCCTGATGAAGTTTTAATGTATGCCCTTATAAATGAGACTGCCTAAGCGCCGAATTTATTCAGCTTCAGTGCGTTTGCCATCGCCAGTGGCATAATCTGAGTAGCCGGAAACCTGCCCAGTCCACCCAGAATACAGGCGGACTCAGCGAAGGCCTTTGCGCTGTCAGGGCGGCACCATTTTGAGTGCAGGAGCACCGGCACCGGATGCCAGCTGTGTCCCTGAAGCAAAGCCGGCGTCGAATGGTCACCGGTGACGACGATAACGTCGGGTTGCAGAGCAATCAGCCGGGGTAAAAAGCTATCGACTTCCTCGATAACCTTTACCTTACGCGCGAAGTCGCCGTCTTCACCGGCGGCGTCGGCCCCCTTGATATGGAGAAAGAAGAAGTCATGATTTTCATAGTGCATGGTTAACGTTGTGACTTCGTCTTCAATGCTGGTACCTGTCTCCAGAATTTCCATCCCGGCCAGTTTGGCTAACCCCCGGTACATGGGATAGCTGGCAATGGCTGCCGGTCTCAGATGGTAAATCTCCCGCATCGTCGGCAAACCGGGCTGCACAGAGAAACCGCGCAGCAGCAGCATATTAGCCGGGTGATGCCCGTCCAGGACCGCTTTCGCCTGAGCCGTGAACTGATTAGCAATCTCCGCCATTCTGCCGGATTTCTGGTCTGCGGCGGTTATAAGTAGCGGAGCCATTCCTGTCTGCTGCGGGTCAGAATCAGTAATGTCCGGAGCCAGACCGTCTCCCCTGAATACGGCGATAAAACGGTAGTCCTTCACCGGAGACACCAGAATCCTGACGCCGTCAATTGTCATTCCATAGAGGAGACGGCACAACTCGGCGGATTTCTCCGTAGAGATACGGCCGGCGCGGCGGTCAGTGACCAGACCGGCTTTATCAACGGTACAGAAGTTACCGCGGGCGGCTATATCACCCGGTTGTAGAGGGAAACCAACGCCGATTGCTTCCAGCACCCCGCGCCCGATGCCAAATCTAACCGGGTCATAGCCGAACAGAGCCAGGTGCCCGGGGGCACTGCCCGGGGTTATTCCCGGCCCCACCGGTTCACTGAGTCCGCAGATACCTCCGGCGGCTAATTTGTCGAGGTTCGGCGTACGGGCGGTCTCTAATTCCGTTTTCCCTGTTTCCGGAGCAGGCAATCCGCCTAAGCCATCAATGACCACTAAGATAATCCTGGTTGGTGTGGACCGGGATATTTGCTTAATCAACTCTAAATCAAACATATCTGCTGCAAGCCCTTTGTCAGTACGTGCGATAATTACAAAACCGGTACCAAGAGTCGCTACTTCGGTGGGATAAGCTCTTTTAATTTCCTCGTGACTGATGAGTCTTTATTGAGCAACGCTTCTACCCCGGGCAGTGTCTTTCCTCCCAGGTAACTTAAAGAAGCGCCACCACCGGTAGAGATGAAGCTTACTTTATCATCCAGTCCCATTTTACTTACCACCTCAGCCGTTGAGCCTCCCCCGATGATAGTGGTCGCCTCAAGGCTGGCCAGCAATTTAGCCATGACCTGTGTCCCTTCCGCAAATTGTGGGATCTCACAGATACCCATCGGACCGTTCCAGAATATCGTCTGGCATTTTCGCAGCGCTTCATAGAAAAGCTTGGTTGTCTGCCGCCCGATATCTACAATCCGCTGGTTAGGCAATATTTTATTGACGGGGACAATGCTACCCTTAGCTTCCACACTGATACTATCGGCAACAAGCACATCAACCGGCAGCAACAGATTTACTCCGTTCCTGGATGCGTTCTCCATCAAGCTGGCAGCAGTGTCCAAGCTGTCTAGCTCGACCAGTGATTGGCCCACTTCGTAAGACTTAGCTTTCAGAAAAGTAGCCGCCATGCCGCCACCGATAAGCAGGAAGTCCACTTTATTCATGATATTTTCCAGCATTCCGACCTTATCACTTACCTTAGCGCCGCCAAATAGCCCTCCGAAGGGGTGTGCCGGCTCCTTAAGAAGGCTGCCCAGGGTCTCCAGCTCCTTTTCCAGCAGTAGTCCGGCTACGGAAGGCAGGTATTCAGCAATCCTCACTATAGAGGCATGGGTACGGTGGGAAGTGCCGAAGGCATCATTAACATAGATATCAGCCAGACGGCCCA
>JAUYMF010000037.1 GCA_030698765.1 Dehalococcoidales bacterium | reverse complement strand
GCGGTAGTGGCCGTACCTACATGCTCCAGGCCCCATGGATGGCTCTCTGGCCCGGTCTGGCGCTGGCGGTTGTGGTCTACGGCATCAACATGCTGGGAGACGCGATGAGGGACCTGCTCGACCCGAGGTTGAGAGGTGGATTGGGACGCTATGGCAAAGAAAAGACGAGAAGGCCCAAAGAGGCAACTCAGTCCTGAGAGCCGTGACCACCACGTCCCAATATGGCAAATACAGAAAAGAGGTGAACTGAGATCGCAGAGACAATACTTGAAGTAAAGAACCTGAAGACATATTTTTACGTTCAGGACGGTGAGCTAAGAGCGGTTGATGGACTCTCTTACAATGTCAAGAAGGGTGAAAGTATAGGACTGGTTGGCGAGAGCGCCTGTGGCAAGAGCGTCAGCGCCATGTCGATAATGCGCCTTATACCCTATCCCCCGGGCGTCATTGTCGGTGGCGAGATTATCTTCAAAGGACAGGACCTCCTCCAGATCAGTGAAGAGGAGATGCGCCATATCCGGGGTAATAGCATCGCCATGGTCTTTCAGGAGCCAACGACCTCTTTAAACCCGGTAATTGACGTCAGCCTGCAGTTGTCCGAATCCCTTCAGCTACACCGCGGCATTGGCCAGGAAGAAGCTGCGGAGGAAGCCGCCAAATTACTGAAACTCGTCGGCATACCGGATGCTGAGAAAAGGATACACGACTATCCTTACCAGTTCAGCGGCGGTATGCAGCAGCGGATAATGATTGCCATGGCGCTGAGCTGCAACCCGGAGCTGCTGATAGCTGATGAGCCAACCACCTCGCTTGATGTTACCGTTCAGGCGCAGCTCCTGGAACTGATCGATAATCTAAGAAGCCAGTTTGGCACCGCCATTATTCTCATCACCCACAACCTGGGAGTGGTAGCCCGCTATGTCGACCGGGTGAACGTGATGTACGCAGGAAATCTTGTCGAGAGTGGACCTACTGAGGTTATCTATGGCGACCCGAAGCACCCCTATACGCTCGGGTTGATGTCCTCAGTACCGCGGCTGGACATGCCCCGCCGGCGCAAGCTGAGTGTTATTGACGGACTACCGCCCAATCTCGCCCGCCTGCCCAAAGGCTGCTCCTTTAGTCCCCGCTGCTTTATGGCCATCGACAAGTGCCGCAGAGAGAAACCGCCGCTAATAAAAGTTGGTGAAGACCACTACGCGGCTTGTTTTAGAAGCAGCGATGTTTCCAAAGAAGCCAGGGAAGCGGTAACTAAATAAGTGAGGAATGACTGATGGTTGGAAATGACCACCTGCTAGAAATTGAGAACCTGACGATGTTTTTCCCGGTCACGGCCGGTGTTATGCGGAAGAAAGTGGCTGACGTCAGAGCCGTAGACAACGTAAGCTTTTATATCAAGAAGGGCGAGACACTGGGACTGGTGGGTGAAAGCGGCTGTGGCAAGACCACTACCGGACGCAGTATCCTGCAACTTTACAAAGTTACCGGTGGCAGGGTTCTTTTCAACGGCAGTGACCTGTGCAAACTCAAAGGAGAAAAACTAAGGCAGGCGCGGCGGCATATGCAGTTGATATTCCAGGACCCCTATGCCTCACTCAATCCCCGTATGACCGCCGGGGACATCGTTGGTGAGCCAATGATGGTGCATAACCTGGTCAAGGGCGGTGAATACAAAGACCAGGTCGCCGACCTGCTCAAGCTGGTAGAGCTTGAGCCGCGCATGGCGGTGCGCTACCCTCATGAATTCAGCGGCGGGCAACGGCAGCGCCTCGGAATAGCCCGTGCGCTGGCGGTAAGACCCAGCTTTATCGTCTGTGATGAGCCTGTCTCAGCTTTAGATGTCTCCATCCAGGCACAGGTTATCCAGTTGCTGATGAGACTCCGGGAAGAGCTTAATCTTACCTACCTGTTCATCGCTCATGACCTTTCCGTAGTCCGTCATATCAGTGACCGGGTGGCGGTAATGTATCTGGGTAAGATTATGGAGATCACCACCAGTGACGAGCTTTACGATAACCCGCTTCACCCCTATACGCAGGCGTTGCTCTCCGCAGTACCCATACCTGACCCGAAAATAGACCGCCAGCGCAAACGAATACTACTAACCGGCGATGTACCCAGCCCCGTTAACCCCCCCAGTGGTTGCCATTTCCACCCCAGATGCCACCGGACGGCTGATGCCTGCCGGGAGCACGAACCAGAGCTAAAGGACGTGGGTAACGAACACTGGGTAGCGTGTCACCACTTGTAGGAAAAAGATACCACGAGTGTGGTGACCCTGGCTATCAGCCTCAAGGAATACTGCCTGCTTGATTGTCACGCTTTTTATTCCTCATGCATTAGCCGACTGACAGCAGCCCTGAAATTCCTTATTGGATAAAATTGGACAAAGTACCCTGGAAAAGATTACACTATAGACAGTAGGTACCATGATCAAACCAAACAAAAAGAAGAGAACCAGCGCTAGGTCTTCAGATAAAGCAGTAGACCCCATCACTACCAGAGACCAAAAAGGAAACCGCGCCGGCTTGATTATCACGGTGATAGTTGTCGCCGTGATGGCAGCCGTGCTTGGCATCGGCTACTTTCAATATTATGTAGCGCCTTTCCGCCGTACCGTAATTACGGTGGATGACACCGCCATCCGCATGGACTACTTCCTGAAGAGGGCCAGCCTGAGCGGGGCAGCACCCCTGTCCATGCTTCAGGCGCTTACCAATGAGCAAATAATCAAGTTAGAGGCTCCACAGTACGGAATAGTAGTCACCCCGGAGGATATTGACCGGGAGATGAGAAGTCTGGCCAGTGGCGACAATGGAACTATCTCTGAGGGTGAATTCAGGGAGTGGTACCGCCAGAAGCTTAATGAGACCAGGCTGACGGATAGGGAGTACCGGGAGATTACCAATATCAATCTCCTGGCCAGAGGTCTCCAGGGACATCTTGCCGAGAGGATACCCACAGTAGCCGAGCAGGTCCACCTTTACGGCATCTTATTACCCAGTTACGAAGATGCTGAAAAAACAAGGGCCAGATGGGAAGCAGGAGAAGAATTTGCCGACCTCGCCCGGGAACTGTCAGTTGACCGGACAACCAAAGAGAATGGCGGAGAGATGGGCTGGTTACCCCGCGGTATTTTCAGATTCGACCATATAGTATTTAATCTCAGTCCGGGTGAAGTAAGCACCCCCATACCGAGTCAATCAGCGCCCTCTGACGATGAGCCTTATTACCTCTTTATGGTTACCGAGAAAGCGGCTGCCCGTGAGATTGATGAGGATTCACTACAGCAGATGAAGCTCATGGTGCTCGACACCTGGCTTCCAGGGGCAATACAACTGCACAGCGTAAGCTATAACTTCAATTCTGAGACTGATGCCTGGATCAAGTGGCAACTCTCAAAGATGGCCTCTAAATGACGAACACGGGCACGAAACAATGATACGAGTTGAAAACCTGACCAAGTATTACGGAAAACGCCTGGCCGTAGACAATATTAGCTTCAATATCAAGAAGGGAGAAATCGTCGGTTTCCTGGGTCCTAATGCCGCCGGAAAGACGACGACGATGCGCATCCTCACCGGTTTCCTCGCCCCAACCAGGGGTGACGCCTGGATAGCCGGCTACAATATATTAAGCAACTCTCTGGAAGCACGCCAGCACATCGGCTATCTGCCGGAGGCGATACCCTTATACACTGACATGACAGTCCGCTCCTACCTGGACTTTGCCGCCAGAATAAGGGGTCTGGACGAGCCCAGAATCAAGACCAGAATAAATGACGTGGTAGAAATATGCCACCTCGAAGAATATGCTGACAGCATCATCGGCAAGCTGTCCAAGGGATTCAGGCAACGGGTTGGCGTAGCCCAGGCAATTATTCATGAACCGGAAGTGCTCATTCTGGATGAGCCGACCATAGGCATCGACCCTATCCAGGTAGCCATGACCCGGAATCTCATCAAAGACCTGGGTAAGGAGCATACGGTACTTCTCTCCACCCATATCCTGCCTGAGGTAAGCATCATCTGTGAGCGGGTAATCATCATCCATGAAGGCAAAATTGTGGCTAAGGACAGCATCGAGAACCTGTCCTCCTTAATCAGCGGGGCAAAGCGCATTCACCTGGAAGTAACCGGACCGGCCCAGAAGATCGCCGAGCAACTGCGCCGGATTGAAGGTATACTCCGGGTCAGCTACGAAGACCCCCATTTCATCATTGAATGCTCGGCTACCCAGGATCCCCGGAGCAAGATAATGGAAACCATAGTCCGGAACGGCTGGACTTTACTGTCTCTGGAAGCCGTTGAAATGAGCCTGGAAGACATCTTCCTCAAGCTGACCAGAGAGGAGGGAAAAAGCCAGTGAGAAACATGAGAGCCATTGCTCTCAAAGAGTTCAAATCCTATCTTTCCTCACCAATGGCCTACGTAGTTACCGGAATCTTTCTGGTGCTCACCGGTTTCTTTTTCGGGATCAGTCCCAGCACCTATTTGGAGACCAGCATCAATGGATTTCTGGGAACCGGCAGTATCTTATTGCTCTTACTGGCATCGGTACTCACCATGCGCCTGATCGCCGAAGAGAGAAAAATGGGTACCCTGGAACTATTGCTGACGGCGCCGGTGAGAGACAGCGAGGTAATAATAGGCAAATTTTTAGGCAGCCTGGCAATCCTGGTAGCAATGCTGGCGCTCACCTTTTACTATCCACTCCTCCTGATACTGTTCGGAGACCCGGATATGGGACCTATCGCCACCGGTTACCTCGGATTACTGCTGCTGGGCAGCGCCTCTCTGGCAATAGGTCTATTCGCCTCATCACTGACCTCAAACCAGATTGTGGCCGCAGTAGTCGCCGGGGGACTCCTCTTTGCCCTGTGGTTTTTCGGTACTGCCGCCAGTTTCCTGCCGCAAGCTATCGCCCAGGTAGTCGGCTACTTTTCCATTTCTTCCTACTTCCCCGATTTTATGAGGGGAATCATTGATACCAGGGGAATAGTCTTTTATCTCAGTATTACCGTACTATTTCTGTTTTTAGCGATAAGGTCGCTGGAAAACAGCCGGTGGAATTAAATGAAAAATACCTCCAGCATTAACCAATACTCAGGCTTGATTGCCCTGCTCGGGCTGGTAGCTCTATTCATTGGCTTTATCGTCATGATACTGCTGCCCGAAATCAGGTACGCCGCCTGGGGCACATTGCTCCTCGGAGTGTTGCTGATGGGCGCAGCCTTTATTATCGATTCCAGACGCGTCGGCAGCGCTCTCACCGGACGGCGGGGCAGGTTCAGCACCGGCACCACGGTAATGGCTTCAATATTCATCGGCATTACCCTGCTGGCTAACGCCATAAGCATCGGCAACTATCACCGTTTCGATTTCACCGGCGTCTCCCAGTTCACGCTCACCCAGCAGACCAAGGATGTTCTGAGCAAGCTGGACACACCGGTCCAAGCCCTGTTCTTCTCCACCCCTCAAGACCCGTACGGTATCAGCGGCTATATCAGTAACTTGCTGAATGAGTACCGGAACTACAGTGACCAGCTGACTGTAGAAACAATCGACCCTGATGAGCACCCTGACCAGGCAAGACAATACGGCGTCACCCAGTACGAGACGGTCGTCTTTACCAGCGGTAATCTGAAACCACGGCTGGTAACACCGCAGGAAGTAGTAAGGGTAAGCGCAGACCAGCAAGGTAACCCGCAGATTACCGGCATCGATGCGGAACACCCCTTCACCAGCGCCATTCTGGAGGTTACCGGAATAATCCAGAAGAAAGTCTACTTCCTCACCGGCCATGGTGAGCACGGCATCAGTGCCGATTACTCCAACGCCCGGCAAGCTTTGCTTGACAATCTCTATAAAGTGGAAACACTGGACCTTGTTTTTTCCCGTGAAATACCTGAAGATGCCTCCGCCCTGATAATCGCCGGGCCAAAGAGCTCTCTGGGTCAGCAAGAAATTGCGGCTATAGCCGGTTTTCTGGAGAATGACGGGAACGTGCTGTTCCTGATTAACCCCAACCCTCCCGCGGGAATAAGACAGTTATTCTCCCCATGGGGTATCGATATTGAGGATGGGACTATTATCGACCCTTCCTCCTACGTTGCCCCCAGTATCGGCAGTCCCAGCGTACCACGACTGAGAAACCTGTTTGGACTGGCCGCCACTTACTTCCCCGGAGCAACCGCCATGATTCCGCAGGAAGGATTTAAGGCCACACTGGTCGGACTGGAAGCCGGCATTATCCCCCAGGTTGTCTGGACAAAAGAAGGCAGCCCGATTCAAATGATATCACTGCTCAGGACAAGCCAGGATAGCTGGCTGGAAAAGGATTTTGACCCCTTAACTGAACCTGTATTCAATGATGGAGTCGAACGCAAAGGGCCCCTGGACATCGGGTTTTTCATCACCACCACTGGTGAGGCAGCTGAAGGAACTAACCTGATCATACTGGGTGATTCCGACTTCGCCTCCAATCAGCATTTTAGAAATGGCGATAATGCGGAGCTTTTCCTCAATACGGTCAACTTTATTACCACGGGGCAGGAGCTAATATCCATCGAACGCAAGGTCGTGCCATTCCGCAGGCTGATTGTCGGCCCCGAAGTGACCAACTTCATCAGAATCTCCAGTATCGGCCTGCTGCCACTGGTAGTGCTGATAACAGGGGGCGTTATCTGGTGGCGAAGACGGTAGTGCGCCGGACTCATTCGGGGAGCATAATCACTTGAGACTGAGAAATATTCTGATACTGCTGGCTGTTTTCCTGGCATTGGGAACCGTCTACTACGTTTCCAGCAAACCAGAGCCGGCTCCACCCCCGGAGCCGCAACTGTACGTGTGGATGGTGGAAATGGATGACCTGGAACACATTAAAATAGAGTTGCCGCGTGAAGACCGGAGCCAGTCTTTTATCAAACACGAGGATAGATACTGGTACTTCGATGACCCTCCGGGGCTCAGGGTAGACATGGCCCGTTGGGGCGGCGGCATTCCCCTGCTGCTGAGCGGCCCGGGCACCAATAGAATCATCGCGGAAAACGCCACGGACGAAAAGATGACCGTATTCGGTCTGGCCCAACCACGAATGGAGATAACGCTGGCGTTGACGGGTGGAAGAACCTTAAATATCCCGGTAGGTGACAGCACTCCGGATGGGCAAGCCTTTTACGTACAAGCCCCTAACACCAGAGATGTAGCTCTGGTTGACTACACCTGGTTTCAGGTACTGGAACGCCTGGTCAAAGACCCGCCCTACCCACCCGCTGAATAATTAACCACCGGCTACAAAGCGACAACAGGCGTTAAGTCACACTTCATATTTCTTCTTCGGAGCTAAATTCGGTAATTTCGTCGTCCTGCCGTATTACGGTCAGCACCTGGTCTCGCTCAGCCTTCCTCAGGCCAACCAGGCGACAATAGCGATAACCGGATCGGTCTCGTGCATAAAAAAGCCCTACCTTAACCTTGAATAAGCTGATTTTATCATATAAGAGCAGCGGGAGAATACGTAAAAAAGCGAGGTATCTTGCGGAGCAGGCAGAAAATAGAATAATGGACGATAGATTAAATGGCGGAGAACACCCTTCTTTCTGGTTGGTTTACCGGTTAAAATGAACCTGCCGGGCAACCGGCATACGCAGACGCTGCGGTATAGTGGTTCTGGTAATATAACTCCCGATTTTACGGCTATTTCAGTGGGTGATATTTATCTTTACCGTTTGCGGCTCGCCAATTCCTTTCAGTGAGGAGACCATACCGGCAATCGTGTTTTTAACAATTTTACTGACAAACGGATTAACCGGGACCGGAGCATTATTGAGCATGATTTTAACCTCATCCCCGGAAATAGCAATATTCAGAGTTTCTATCCGGCCGGTGCCTTCCAGCGCTTCCATCATACCGGCAATAGTATGGTCCATAAATCCCTGGACAAAATAATCAAGAGAAACAGGGGTACCATTAACTAGAAGACTCAACTCTCTGGTCATTAGACTACCTCCTTGCTTATTCCGGAGATTCTGAGCAGCGGCAGGCCTCATTGGTGGGTCTTTTTAACATAGACTTTAATTTCCCCATCCCCCTCCTCCATCCCCAAAAACTCATGCCCGGTGGCCTCGCACCATGCCGGCATATCCTCTTTTATCCCCTGGTCATCAGCCAGTACTTCCAGGACTTCCCCTTCCTTGAGCTGCTTGATCTTTTCCGCGGTTTTAACAATAGGCATCGGACAATAAAGCCCGATGCAATCCAAACTCTGATCCGCCTTCATCGGCTCCTCCTTAATCCGTCCGTAGCACTATTAGATGAACAGGACAATCCCTGATTGGCGCGCTTCGCCCAGGAAAGTAGCGGCACCGGCCAGACTGGTAACCTCACTACGGAAGGTACCCTTTTCCGCAGGTAATCCCATTACCCCGCAGGTAGTAGTGCAGGCAATGAGCCTCACCCCCATATCTTTAGCCATGGTGATGTATTCGCTGACAGAAGGCATATTGGTCTGCTTCATCAGCCGTTTCATCATCCAGGTACCCAGGCCAAACATATTAAACCGGGAAAGTTTCAGTCTCCCGGCGCCCCCGCGGTTAATGAGATTGAGCATTTTCTGCATCAACCCTTTGCTTTTGAGACGCCCTTCTTCCTTCTTGACGATATTCAGCCCCCAGAAGGTGAAGAACATGCTGACCTCCATACCCATGCTGGCGCCGGTAACCGCCAGCATAAAAGCCGCCAAAGCCCGCTCCAGGTCTCCGCTTAAGACCGCTATTGTCATTTTTTCTTTCTTGTTCTCAGCCACTTCAAGCCTTTCTTCGGGTAATTTAGCCTTTGATTTCAGCCCCGCAATGTGGACAGACCTTCTTATCCCTGGATAAAGGTTCCCGGCACTGAGGACAGTAGAATATGGTTACCTGGCAAGCCTGACAGAAGGGCCAGGCTGCTTCGGCTATCTCCTCATCACAGTACGGGCAAGAATGGGGTTCTTTTATTGCCTTGTTTTCTTCAGTCATCACTTTTTACCTCCCTTCGCCTTTATCTTGCTGCGGTAGTCCTTGATCGCTTTTTGCAGGGCTTCATGCCCCAGATTAGAGCAATGGAATTTGTTCTTGGGCAGTCCCCCCAGTTCATCAGCCACCATTCGTGGGGTAATCTTCATGGCTTCATCCAGTGACATTCCTGTCGCCATCTCGCTAACCATACTGGAAACGGCAATCGCCGCCCCACAGCCGAAGGTCTTGAACTTAACATCTTCCAGATGGTCATCTTTCACCTTGATATAAAATGCCATCATATCCCCGCACACCGGGTTGCCCACTTCCCCGACCCCGTCCGGGTTCTCAATCTCTCCCACATTACGCGGGTTCATGAAGTGGTCCATCACCTTGTCACTATAGACCGGCATACTTTTTGCCTCCTTAACCTGACTTAATAAACTTAGCGTAAAGCGGTGACATCTGCCTTAACCGGTCAACAACAGGAGGCAGCGCGTCAAGAACATAGTCCACATCTTCACCGGTATTGTCCAGGCCGAAGCTGAAGAGTAACGAACCCTGAGCTATTTCGTGGGACAAGCCTATGGCAATCAACACGTGCGAGGCTTTCAGTGCCCGCGAGGTGCAGGCTGAGCCGCTGGTGACCGCCACCCCTTTACTGTTTAACAGCATCAGCATGGCTTCACCTTCGATGAACTCCACGCAGAAGCTGGCATTGCCCGGAAGACGGTTTTGCGGATGCCCGGTAACAATAACGTGGTCAATCCTGGATGGCAGCTCGGTCAACAAACGGTCGCGCAGTTGGCTCAGATGCTCCATCCGGGCTGTCATATCGGCTTGAGCCAGTTCCGCCGCCTTACCCAGACCGACGATAGCCGGGACATTCTCCGTACCGGCGCGCCGACCCCCCTCCTGAACACCACCATCCAGGAGAGGCATGATGCGCACCCCCTTACGCACCCAGAGAGCGCCCACCCCTTTCGGCCCGTAGAACTGGTTTCCCGCCAGACTCAGGGCATCTACCCCCATCTCTTTAACATTAACCGGTATCGTTCCGGCCGTAGCCACGGCATCGGTATGAAAGACCGCATTATGCTCCCGGGCAATGCAGGCAATCTCCTGCACCGGCTCGATAGTGCCCACTTCTCCGTTAGCGTGCATTACGGATACCAGGATGGTATCTTTCCTCATTTTCTTCCGTACCGCCTCAGGGTCAACCACGCCATGCTTGTCCACCGGAACCAGGCTCAACTCAAAACCCATTTTCTCCAGAGTTTTAGCTGAGTGCAGAACCGAAAAATGCTCAACAGCCGAGATAACGAGATGCTTCCCTTTACTCTGCTGAGCGAACGCCAGTCCCTTAATGGCGAAATTGTTACTCTCCGTACCGCTACCGGTGAAGATTACTTCCTCTGGACTACCCCCGATAAGCCGGGCTACCTGTTCCCGGGCAGTCTCCAAAGCTTCCCGAGCGGCATCCCCCCAGGTATGCAGACAGGACGGATTGCCGAAGTGCTCCCCTAAATAAGGCAGCATTGCTTCACGGACTTCAGGGAGAAGGGGCGTGGTAGCCGCATTATCTAAATATACCATTCGCATGGGCGCACCTCCAGCTTATACTCCCGGTCTATCTGTAGCGTAGACCTTTAGGGAAATAATAAATCTTCCCGCTGGATAATAGTAATACTAATGTCTTATTTCCATTATCTATTTACTGATGATAAGCCTGCTAACTATATAAAGAAAGCAATTTTTAGCATAATCCATCATTTGTCTAAAGTCAATTTCCTTGATCAGCCGGTAACCAGAACAGAGGTTGTAAAGAGCGGTAAAATCATTTAAGATAAATTAAATAGTCGTCTTTTAGTTTTATCCGGGTTAAAAACGAGACTTTTGAGAGAACGCTGGGTAACAATAAATGAGCAGCCATCATCACCACGATGAAGCCAATCACCTGGCCGAGACCGGCCGTAACCGGCTGAAGATTGTTCTCGGTATTGTGGTGGCTATCATGGTGGCTGAGGTTATCGGCGGTATCCTCAGTAACAGTCTGGCGCTGCTGGGTGATGCCGGGCACATGCTGACAGATGCCCTGGCGCTGGGACTGGCCATGTTTGCCATCAACATCGCCAGAAGACCCGCGACACTGACCAGAAGTTTTGGCTGGCACCGGATGGAAATCATGGCCGCCCTGGCCAACGGCGTGACCCTGGTACTGCTGGCGCTGTGGATCTTCTATGAATCTTATCAGCGTTTCCTGGAACCGCCCGAGGTCGAGACGCCGCTGATGCTGCTGGTGGCGACCATCGGTTTGATTGCCAATATCGCCGGGATACTGCTGTTGAGGAGTTCCAGTAAGGAGCAGCTAAATGTGAAGGCTGCCTTCTGGCATATTATCGGCGACACTATTTCTTCAGGTGGAGTGATAGTGGGAGGCATAATAATTTCCCTCACCGGCTGGTATATCGTCGACCCTATTATCGCCGTATTCATTGGCATCATTATTCTCTGGGGAGCAACCCAGATAGTCAGAGAATCGGCTGATATTCTTCTGGAAGCGGTTCCCAAACATATTCAGATGGATGAAGTTATCGGGATGATGCAGCAGGTCCCCGGCGTGGAAGAAATCCATGATATTCATATCTGGACAATCACCTCTAATATATATGCCTTGAGCGCTCATTTAATGATCACAGACCAGAGTGTCAGTCACAGTGCGGAGATCATGCAAAAAGTAACCCAGGCGCTGGCGGACCGCTTCAACATAACCCACACCACACTGCAAATGGAATGTGAACGGTGTGAATCCTGTCCGGCTGGCTTTATCTGTGACATCAGTCAGCTAGCGCACCATGCTTAGACTTACCGTAATACGGGCTTAGCCACATCCTGAAAAAACCGGCGACACTTATCTCGCATAGCTAACGCTCCCTCTAATGCGCAGTACTAAAAACGCTTGACAAGGTGCATACTCCATGGTAGTATAGGGTATGTCTACCCAGGATAACCCCCCTATTTCAGCAAATGATAAGGAGGATTTTATCATGGCTACGGTGACCAACCATTACAACTACACACAGGACAATTCTTCACTCCTGGCAAGGATGAAGAAGATCGAAGGGCAGGCAAAGGGCATCCAGAAGATGATTGAAGATGAGCGCTACTGTATTGACATTGTTCAGCAATTGACCGCCCTTTCCGCCGCAGTCGATGAGACCGCCCTGCTTATTCTGCAGGGTCACATCGAGGGTTGTGTCACCGAGGCTATCCGCGAGCAACATGGCGAAGAACATATCAAGGAACTCATGGAAACGATACGCAAGGCTATGAAACGGTAATTTCTCCAGTCGTGATTTACCGGACTTAACGGAGGGGTCAAATTAATACTTCCAGCAGCAAACCAAAGACAAAAAGACGACGTGGACTGTTTATATTCCAGCTATTTCTTGTTGCCACACTGCTGATGGCAGGAGGACTTAGCTTTAGACAAAATGTTCTGGATCCCCCGAAGCCAGCAGGCATACCTGATCGGCTGGGAACACTGGGGCTGGTCAACGCTACTGACGGCGCTGAAGCTACTGCCAGCATCAACAAACTCCATGGCACCAGCATCGAGCTGGTAAGCGCTTATATTGCTAACTACGCTCACAGTTCACCTTATCACAATGTCAAAACCACGGTATGGGTTGGCCGGGCGGCAAACCAGGAAGCCGCCATCGAACTTATCAACAAAATGGCCGAAGCCATAACCAGGGGAGGCTCTGGTTTCAGTAATCTGCAACGGTTAACCGTTGCCGGCCAGGATATTTTCCAGGTCAGAGGGCCAGGCGGGGCGCACTTCTTCTACAACTCCAGGAAATCCCCCGAGGAGGTCATCTGGCTGACCATAGAAGCGGCTGAGACCTCAGAAATACTGGAAGAGGCAATAAAAACTTTCTAAAGGACAGACAATGAACAAACTTATTAAAAATCTGGCGCTGGCTTTCTCCCTGCTGATACTGCTACTGGTAACCGCAGGCTGCTCTTCAGGTTTTACGGCGGGGAATGAAGGTCTTACTCCCACAACTCCGCCCGTTACCAGCAGTGGGTCAGGCTCAGTACAGTCCAATACCGGAGGCGCCGTAACCATTGACGTGCAGCGGACTGAGGGAGAAAACGGTTCCCTCACCTTTAATGTTGCTATGAATACCCACTCGGTAGACCTCGACCAGTATGACCTGGCGCAGCTAACCATACTGCGGGACGACCGGGGAAATGAATATCTCCCGGTAAGCTGGGACTCCGCATCCGGAGGGCACCACCGCCAGGGCACACTGACCTTTCCGCTACCGGCCTCGGTAAGCGGGGGAGAGGCAAAATACCTGGAGATGGTGATTCGGGACGTGGCTGGAATTGAAGAGAGAGTCCTGAGATGGGAGCTATGAAAAGACATTTCCTGGTAGGAATAAGCGGGGCGGTTTTACTGATTCTGGTTTACCTGGGACTTATCGCTCTGGCACAGGACTGGACCCACGCCCTGCAACAGACCGCCAGTCTATGGTACTGGGTGGTGGCTCTGTCCGGCGGCTTCGGGGTTCAGGCTGGCCTGTTTTCCTTCATCAGGCAGAGTATCCGGGAACGGAAGGCCGCCGCCACCGGCTCGGTAGCCGCTTCCGGGGGTGTTTCCGCCGGTTCCATGGCGGCATGCTGTGCTCATCACCTGTCTGACGTCCTGCCTCTCATGGGACTGTCCGGGGCGGCGATTTTTCTGGTACGTTACCAGCTTTTCTTCATCGTTGCCGGAGTCCTCTCCAACATCATTGGCATCACCATCATGCTGGAGACTATCCAGCATCACGGCTTGTCCCAAAGACTGGCACAATGGTGGAACATGAACCGCGTCAAGAAAGGAGCCATGGCTTCGGCGGTAGCAATAATCGCCGTTACCTTCATCCTGACTTCCCTATAAGCAGTAGAGACAAAAGATTAACTGAGGCAAGAGACAATTGAGAAAAAGGAGATGGTTTCCAATATTGGTAGTAGCGCTGGCCCTGGGTTTAAGTTATGGAGCTTACTCACTGTTCATTCACAGCGGAGCCGAAACTGTTACGGTCAGTGAACTGATGACCCAGGCGGAGTCACTTAACGGTCAACGGGTCAGTGTGGAGGGTAAAGTAGCTCCGGGCTCGATTGACTGGGACGGCGCAGCCGGGGTAATGAGATTCGTTCTCACCGATGATAAACAAGATTTACCGGCAATCTATAAAGGGGTTGTGCCGGACAATTTTAGACCGGGGGCCAGTTTAATAATAGAGGGCAGACACGGTACTGACGGCTTTTTTGAGATATCCCGTTTCGGTCAGCGCCGTTCCGTGTGCGCCATCTGTCACTAACGGAATAAAGAGGCAATGCTGTGTGCCATTTAGTATTACTGATGCCGGTAGCCGGGCTTCTGCTGTTCCGGTTTTTACCTCTCAGCTCTGCCCTTCCCGGCTATGTGGTTATTGCGCTAATATCTGCCCTGCTTTACCGGCTGCTGATAAAGACGATGAAACAGCCATTGAGGGACGGGTTCCAGAGTCTTGTTGGTACCAGGGCAGAGGTGGTTTCCAAATTAACTGCGGGAGATTCGGCCCAATACCTGGTCCGCTCCCATGGTGAGATGTGGAGCGCTTACTCCAGGGATACTTTTCAACCCGGAGAGCCGGTGAACATCACTGAAATAAAGGGGATCGGCGTGGTAATCGAGCGAGTTGGAAAATGACAGGCAGAATAAGGAGCCGGCGATAGTGAAATCAGACAGGATACGCAAAGAAAAATGAACGGAATTATCATTAATATCGACCCGGTAATCTTTCACCTGGGAGGCTTTGAACTCCGCTGGTACAGTCTGATGATAATGCTGGCTATAGCCGCCGCGGTACTGATCTCAGCCTACCGGGGCAAGAAGAGAGGAATCGCCGGTGAGGAAATCTACTCCCTGGCAGTCTGGGTAATAATATCCGGGATTATCGGCGCCCGCCTGTTCCACGTAATTGACCACCTCAGCTACTACGTGAGCCACCCGGCGCAGATATTGCAGTTCCAGGGCCTGGCGATATGGGGCGGACTGGCCGGGGGAGGAGCCGCCGTAATCGCCTTCTCCAGGATAAGAAGTATACCGCTGGGACGGCTCGCTGATGTAGTCGCACCGGCGCTAATTACCGCCCAGATAATTGGCAGGGTCGGCTGTATCATCAATGGTGATGCCTACGGCGGGATTACCGGGCTACCCTGGGGTTTCATCTATACTAACCCGGGCGCCTTTATCCCGGCTAGCCTTTTCGGTCAGCCAACCCACCCCTACCCGGTCTATGAGATGCTCTGGAACACGGCAGCCCTGCTGGGAATTTTACAGATTGAACGCCGCTTCAGGACGGATGGACTGGTATTCCTGAACTATCTTTCCCTGTATTCAGCGGGGCGGTTCCTGCTGACCTTTGTGCGGCAGGAAAACGCTTTTCTCTGGGGACTTCAGCAAGCCCAGCTAATTGCCCTGCTCACCGTTATCCTTTCCCTGTCCGCCATGGTTTATCTGACCCGCAAGCCGGTCAGTAAAAGCGCCATTACCTATCACCAGGGGCCTTAAGCTAAGACAGGAACACAACCAGGGAGGTTTAATTATGGGAATGATGGATGTATCTTTTGAAAGAAAGACCGAGGAGGCGCTGCTCAGCATGACCTGCGGCTGCGGGGGTTGTCACCCCACCGCCACCTACTACCGGGATGACCCCTCTTATGACTGGCATGACTCCCGCCTGGCGGAAGGGCCCTGCTGCTGCGGACGGTTCTTTGTGATTGGACACGACGTATCGACGGCTGAGTCACGCGCCACCGCAATGGCCGAGAAGTGTGAACAGGAAGGAAAGTCCCCCCATGGCTATGTCTTCAAATCCCTGCAGGTCCCGCTGCCCTGGGGCAGCTTTGTCGAGGTGGTATCAGCCGACCTGGCTAATTAGAGTAACCCACAGAGATAGAAATTTATGATAAGGAGGTGAGAACAGTGCGAAGAATCATTGGTATCTTTATGATGGTGCTGGTGCTGCTCATTCTTGCAGTCACACCCGCTTTAGCGGCACCGGCAAGTCTACCAGCAGATACATCGTGTGTGGCCCATTGTGCCACCAGCATGGGTGGGCAACATGTGGCAAACTGCGCACAGATAATGGATGAAGGCGTCTCTATGTGTGCTAAAGTCACCCACGCCGAATGTATGTCAATGCCAACGGCATGCCCGATGGCTGCATAATCCATGCTGGCCGACACAGTGGCCAGGCGATATATAGACAAACACAAAAAGGAGGTGACAAGAATGGCCAAAGATTTAGTTTGCGGTATGGATGTAGATGAAAAGACCGCGCCAGCCAAGTCCGAGTACATGGGCAAGACCTACTACTTCTGCGCCCCGGGCTGCAAGAAAGCCTTTGACTCAAACCCGGACAAGTATATCAAAGCCGGAGGGCAACCGATGGCCGGACACGGCGGGCATTAGGTAACTGATGTGCTTCGATTTATACTAGCTATGAAGGCCGAAACCAGGAGCTGATAGCTCCTGGTCGCCCCGATTGTGTCGGGGTCTGATGAGGCCAGAAAGGAGGCAATGATTATGGTTAGCAAAACGCAACAGAGTAAGAAGAAAATAACCCTACAAATTGCGGGGATGACCTGCGCTGCCTGCGTGGCTCACAATGAACAGGCGCTGGGTGACCTGACCGGCGTAGAAAAGGTGGTGGTGAACCTGGCCACGGGTAAAGCAATGGTGGAATATGACCCTGACCGGGTAACCCTGTCCCAGATGAGGAAAGCAGTCGAGGATATCGGCTATGAAGTGATACTGGATACCGCCCACCTCAAAATCACCGGCATGACCTGTGCTTCTTGCGTGGCCAACAATGAAAAGGCCATCGGTGACCTGCCCGGCGTGGCCAGGGTGGTGGTGAGCCTGGCTACGGAGAGCGCTCAAATTGAATACTCTCCGGACATCACCCCCCTTTCCGAGATAAAAAAGACTATTCAGGATATCGGCTACGGGGTCGAGGAAAAGGCAGCCGGGCAGGAAGCCCTGGATCGGGAACAAGAAGCCCGCCAGCGGGAGATAAAGCGCCAGCGAAATAACCTGATCATGGCAGGCAGTCTGGGAATGCTGGTAATGCTGGGCATGTTCCAACCTTACTGGATATTCCCGTCATTTATCCCGGCCTGGCTGCACAATAAGCTGGTCATGTTTTTCCTGACCACGCCCATTATCATCGGCCCCGCCCGGCAGTTCTTCATTCATAGCTGGAACGGGCTCAGGCGCGGCATTACCGATATGAATTTACTCTACGCTACGGGAATCGGCGCTGCCTATGGAATCGCCGTGGTCAATACCTTCTGGCCGGATGCCGGTTTTGGCGGCGAGGGCGTAACTTTCTATGAGGCAGCAGCACTGCTGACCGCCTTCATTATCCTGGGCAGATACCTTGAGGCACTGACCCGGGGTCGCACCTCGGAGGCTATCCGCCGGCTGATGAAGCTCCAGCCCAAACAAGCACGAGTAATCAGGGATAACCAGGAGGTGGAGATTCCCGCAGAGGAAGTTCAGATTGACGACCTGCTGCTGGTGCGTCCCGGCGAGGCGATACCAGTAGACGGTATGGTGGTGGAAGGCTATTCTTCGGTTGACCAGTCCATGATTACCGGGGAGAGCATCCCTGTCGAAAAGAAGGCCGGGGACGAGGTCATCGGGGCCACCTTGAACAAGACCGGCGCCTTCAAGTTCCGGGCGACCAGAGTGGGTAAAGATACCGCCCTATCCCAGATTATCAAGCTGGTGGAAGATGCCCAGACGACCAAGGCGCCAATACAGCAGATTGCTGACAAGGTAGCCGGTCATTTCATCCTGGGAGTCCACGTCCTGGCACTGCTGACCTTTCTGTTCTGGTTTTTCATCGGCTTCGACCTGTGGTTCACCCCGGAGACCCGCCTCATCCTGACTCCCTATCAATTGTCAGCGATAGGCGCTTTTGGCTTTGCCCTTATTATCTCGGTGGTGGTGCTGGTTATTTCCTGCCCGTGCGCCGTCGGTTTGGCCACGCCCAGCGCCATCATGGCCGGGAGCGGCAAGGGGGCGGAGTACGGCATCCTGTTCAAGGGGGCCGATGCCATGGAAGCCACCGCCCGGCTCCAGACAATAATCTTCGATAAGACGGGCACACTGACCAAAGGGGAACCATCGGTAACCGATGTCATCGCTCTGGGCAATTTCTCAGAGAATGAGGTACTACGCCTGGCCGCGGTGGCGGAAAAGAACTCGGAGCATCCCCTGGGTGAGGCCATCGTCCGAGGCGCCCGTAAACGGGGACTCGAACCCGAAGATACTGAAAAGTTTGCGGCTATACCCGGTCATGGTGTCACCGCTCAACTCAATGGACGCAATATCCTGCTGGGCAACCGCAAGCTGATGGCAGAAAGCGGGGTATCTCTGGACGGTCTGTTGCCGACGGCAGAAAAACTGGAGCAGGAAGGGAAGACAGTTATGTTCGTAGCTGTGGACAGGAAACCGGGCGGTATCGTAGCCGTGGCTGACACCTTGAAAGAAACCTCAGCGGTAGCTGTAGACGAATTGCACCGCCTGGGACTTCAGGTAGCCATGATTACCGGTGACAACCGGCGAACCGCTGAAGCGATTGCCCGGCAGGTCGGCATCGACCATGTTCTGGCCGAGGTCTTACCGGAGGATAAAGCCAACGAGGTGAAAAAGCTCCAATCTCAGGGCATTAAGGTAGCCATGGTCGGTGATGGCATTAACGATGCCCCAGCCTTGGCCCAAGCGGACGTGGGCATCGCCATCGGCTCGGGCACCGATGTCGCCAAGGAAACGGGCCATGTCATCCTCATCAAGGACGACCTTCTGGATGTCGTGGCGGGGATACAGGTAGGCAGGGCCACCCTGCGCAAGATAAAGGAAAATCTCTTCTGGGCATTCGGCTATAACACCCTGGCCATCCCGCTGGGCATGGGAATACTCTACCCCTTCTTTGCTCAAGTGGTCAGCCCGGAACTGGCGGCCCTGCTTATGGCGACCAGCTCGTTATCAGTAACTCTGAACACCCTGCGGATGCGCGGCTTTGTGCCGGCGATACGGCGCAAGAGCCAACCTGCAGTACCACATACGGCGCCAGTCGCCCAGGCAGTAAGCCACTAATACAATGGAGAGGAGGCCCCGTCATGAAAAATGTGGGCTTGGTCAGTGCTGTCACCTATACCGGCATTTCACTGGTCGCGGCTGGTCTTTTTCTACTTGCCACGCTGGCCGGTAACTATACCGCGGTGGAACGCATCGGCGGTAGCGCCTGGGTATTCCTGCTATTAATGATTATCCTGATGCCTGTTATCACCCCGCTGGTCAAAAAGAAGCTCGGCGCCGGTGGTAGTTAATCAGGACTTCGAGCGTCATAACAAAGTGGTAGAAAAGGGAATGGCTACGGCTTATTCCAGCGGGACTGCCTGCCGGATAATCTCCAGGTTGGAGCTATGGTACTCGCGGCACCAGGCCTCGCATCTCTCTGCCTGCTCTCTTTCCTCATAGGCAAGACCGCATTCCTCACAGGCATAAAAAGTCTTGTCTCCCTTAATTAGCTCCTCGACCATATTCTCCCCCGAAGCCGGAAACCTGACGGGCAAAACAAGCGTCTTCAGCCAGCCGGCTAATTTGCCAGTCTCTGTAGATAGCGGTGCGCCTGAAGTACCGCCTTAGCCCCCTCCCCGGCCGCCACCACTATCTGCTTCTCCGGAACATCAGTCACATCTCCGGCGGCATACAGCCCGGGAATAGCCGTTTCACAGGCGTTACTGATGGGCACCTCTCCCAATCGATTAAGCTCCAGCAGCCCTTTCACCGGATCGGAGTTTGGTACCAGACCGATTTCAATAAAGACCCCGGTAACGTTCAGTGATTTAGTCTCACCGCTTCTCACGCTCTTTATCTGTATACCCTGGACAAAATCCCCGCCCGTAATCTTCAGGGTCTCGTATTCCGTATAAACGGTGAGATTCTTAGCTTCTCCCAGCTTGTCAATAAGGATGGCATCGCCGGTTAGCGGGGTCAGCGAAACCATTTCCACATGCTCGGCGATTTTTACCATGTCCAGCACCGCTTCCAGGGCCGAGTTACCACCACCCACCACCGCTACCCTCTGCCCTGAGAAAACGGGGCCATCACAAATAGCGCAATAAGTCACTCCCCGTCCGCTGAACTCGGCTTCCCCCGGTACACCAAGCTGCCGGGGTCTCTTTCCGGTAGCCAGTATCACCACCCTCGCCTGATACCTGTCCCCCACCTCGCTCAAAGCCTCAAATCCTCTATCAATCTTGTCCAGTCGGGTAATCTTATTGCCGATTTTCTGGTCAATGGGGTACTGGCTTACCTGGCTTTCAAACTTTTCAATCAACTCCGGGCCCTCAACAAATTGATAGCCCAGATAGTTCTCGATGCCCAGTGTCTTGTTGACCTGACCGCCAATATCAACGCTGACCAGCAATGTACTCAATCGCTTACGGGCCGCATACACGCTGGCCGCCAGACCGGCCGGCCCCCCGCCGATTATCATCAAGTCATGCATGAAGTCCATCATCCAGCCAGACCAATCACACAACGAGCTTATGAAAGCAGGCTGTCCAAGCGGCTCTGATTGAAACCAACAATGACCTCATCGTCAATAGTGATGACAGGCACCCCCATCTGTCCTGATTTCTGTATCATCTCCTGGGCTTTACCCTTGTCCACAGCCACATTATGCTCCGTATAGGGTATCCCTTTTTTAGTAAGGTAGTCTTTAGCGCGCCGGCACCAGGGACAGGTAGGAGTAGAATAAACAACCACCGTTTTATCAACCATTTTATAACCTCCGCTAAATAAGATTGGTCTCAGGGGTGAACGTGTTCGCCCACT
This sequence comes from Dehalococcoidales bacterium, assembly GCA_030698765.1. Lineage (NCBI taxonomy): Bacteria > Bacillati > Chloroflexota > Dehalococcoidia > Dehalococcoidales > Dehalococcoidales bacterium. The sequence continues at coordinate 8,663 of JAUYMF010000037.1, read as the reverse complement.
ACCGGTTTGTCCACGTCACCAGCACCCGGATTTCCCAACAACACCTCTTGCGCATTTTTTCGTCACCAATTACTATTATCGTACCCACGCAGGATAGTGTCAAGAATTTGTGTTCTGACGGCGACTTAAAATAGTTGCTTCTAATCACGGTTCAAAGATTGCACTTGCTTAACCCTATCTCCTGTATCCTTGGCAAGGGGAAGGGGAAGAGATTGTAAGAGGGGCGCCAGTCCCTCTTGGACGCCCAGCTATTTTTGCTCTATAGAGTGCTGAAGAGAGGTTTCGCCTCCTCTCCTTTGAGGGAGCAGGGGATAAGTGCATTAACGATTGGGCTTTTACGCCCAAATTTGAAGCTAAAAAAAGGATTTTGAAAACTAACCGCCTCAAAGTCACTGGAGAAGGTATTTTTGCCACTCGCGGCGAGCGTTTGGATAATAAGAAGGGATAAAAAAAAGACGGCTATGACGGGGAGGACCCGGCCGGTGCATCAGTTTCATTCCCGCTTCCTGAGGAGTCCTGCCCGCTTTACGGCGATTACAGGGAACACAGGCGCTGACCACATTCTCCCAGGTGTGCTGCCCGTTGCGGTATCTCGGCATAACGTGGTCCAGAGTAAGCTGATGCGTTTCCTTGCCACAGTACTGGCAGACATAACCGTCACGCCGAAAAATCTCAAGCCGGGTCATCTTTTTGTTTTGCCGGGGCAAACGCCGTATCATGGACGCCAGCCGGATAACCGAAGGCACCGGAAAATCATGGTCAACAGAGTGAATAAAGCCGGCACCATTTTCCAGCATCTCCGCTTTATTCTGATAAATCAAGACCACCGCCCGACGGACCCGACAGATGTTAAGCGGCTCATAGCTTTGATTCAGCACCAGAACAGGCAGGTCTATCATCGAAATCTCTTTCCAGGCAGAGAGTGCCTTATTTTACAAAAAACTTGCCGGACATGCAACCAGGCAAGCTCAGCCCTTCGCTCTGACGCTTTAGTATCTTCTCTTATCCCCGCGAGAGGCCGCTTGACCGGTACCCCCGGAATAATAGTTAGGTGCGGTAATATTGAAGAGAACGCTTATTTGGGGATCGACAAACCTGGAAGCGATAGGGCTGCTAATATCCCGTATTTCTTCTATCGAGTAGTTGGTGGTGATTACGGTGGGTAGCTGGGCATTATAGCGGTAGTTAATAACCTGGTATAGTTTCTCCTGCGCCCAGGGGGTGGTCGTCTGTTTCCCAAAATCATCCAGCACCAGCAGCGGGGTACTCTTGACGCTTTCAAAGAACCGGTCGTATGATATCTTGCTCTCCGGGCTGAAGCTGGAACGGAGGTGGTCCAGAAAGTCCGGTACTACAATGAACCGGGCTGGTTTTTTCATCTGGTAACGATGATTAACGATGGCCGCCGCCAGATGGGTCTTACCACAACCGTTAACCCCCTGCAATACCAGCCAGCCATCGGGCGAATCAGCGTAGCTGAGAGCTAAATCAAAGGCTGCTTTCAGGTTCTGACGCTGTTCCAGAGGTAAATTGACTCGTTTCCAGTCAAAGTTCTCAAAGGTCATTTCTTTTTCCTTTTTGAACTCAGGCGACCAGCTCAAGGTAAACGTGTCCGGTGAAACGCCACCACCGGACATCAGATATATCCTGGAAGCAGCCAGCCGGGTACGTATCCTCTCTTCAAGCTTTTCCATGGGGACAATGGAAACGATTACCGTTGGCAATTGATTACTAAAGCGATGACTCAGCAGCTGCTCCAGCTTCTCCCTGGCCCAGGGAGTACTGGACTGAGCGCCTAAATCATCCAGGATCAGCAGAGGGGTATTGCGTACCTGTTCAAAAAACTCGTCATACGGCATTTCACTATCCGGACTGAAGGTAGAGCGCAGATGGTCGAGGAGGTCAGGGGTAGTAGCATAAAAAACGGGACGATTATTCTCAATACAATGGTTAGCAATCGCCGCCGCCAGGTGGGTCTTCCCCAGGCCGCTGGGACCAGCCAGCACCAGCCATCCTTCAGGCTCAGCCGCAAAAGCCATGGCTGCCTGATAAGCCTGATTGAACTCTTCCTGGCTGACCGGGTTTTCATTCTTACCCTGAGGGAGCAGGTTTTCAAAGGTGAGACGGGTTAGCGCACCCAGATTACTGTATCGTTGCAAACGCCCCCGGCGTTCCTCATCCCGTTCCTGCCGGGTGCAGCGGCAGGGGACGGCGCGCGTAAAATCCGGCTTCCCCGAAGGTAACAGCGGGTGAACAAATCTAGCTCCATGGCAAACCGGACAGGCGGCATCTGAGGCAGTTCCTTCCGGTTCAGCGTCTGACCATGTGTCCGTATTCGCCTTTGATATATTTGTCAGGGTCTGTTTTCTCAAAATCTCGCCGATATGCTCCATCACTTCTACCTTCCGCTGACCAGCGTTCCAGAATGGCCGCGATATAGCTCCATTTACGTTTGCCGTGAGTAACCGCTTCTTTAATGGCATCCCGAATCCAGGCTTCCGGATATAGCTTCTCCGCCTCCTGCAACTCTTCAGCAATCATCGGGGTCAGCATACCAACATTCTGTTCGTAAAGAGTAAAAATATCGGGCAACGGCTCAGTCTCAATATCGGGGGGTGTCTGCGCTCCGGCCTTCAATCCGGCGAGAGTCAATTCACCGCTTCGGATTTTAGCCACCGCCTGCCGGTCAGAAGCGGTATTGAGGAAATAAGCATCCTCCCGGGTCGTATCCCTATTCAGCACCAGGTGCAGGATTGTACCCCGCTCAACCATCATTGCCAGGGCAGCGCGCAATGCCTCATCAGGCTCTTTATCTCGCTCCCTGAGGCTGTCCAGCAAACTTTTATTGGCGAGCAGTTCCTGATATGTGACGAACCGGGGATAGCCCCGCTTGCGCAGCAGCAGCCCCACCAGATAGAGGCTGGTCTTGAGCTCGGCGATATCGCTGATATCCGGCAGCAGCCGGCTAAAGAAAACATCAGGTAGGGGAGTATACCGCATCCGTGGCGGGAAACCATCAAACCGCTTCATAATAAGCTCGGCTCGGCATTGGGTAAATTATCAAACTTGGCCAGTTTGGGAATAAAGCGCAGATAGGCCTGCCCTATTGGGCCATTGCGGTGCTTGGCGATGATAACCTCCGCCGGGGGAGGATAAGCTTCACCGGGATGAGCGACTTCCCACTGCTCCTGGTCAGGGTAGTAGACCTCATCCCGGTAGATAAACATGACCACATCGGCATCCTGCTCAATGCTGCCGCTTTCCCGCAGGTCAGAAAGCTGTGGCTTGTGGGATGACCGCCACTCTACCGCCCGGCTCAACTGTGATACCGCCAGTACCGGCACGTCAAGGTCACGAGCCAGGGCCTTAAGCGAACGGGAAATATAGCCAATCTCCTGAACACGGTTCTCCCCTCCCCTGCTTTCCCCCTGCATCAACTGCAGGTAGTCGACAATAATAAGGTCGATACCCCGCTCATAGTGAAGACGGCGGGCCTTACTGCGCATTTCAACCACCCGCAGCTGCGACGAATCGTCAATGTAGATTGACGCTTCAGAAAGGATACCGGTGGCATCCATAATCCTCTTTTCATCCGCTTCCGTATGGAGACCAAGTCGCACCTGCTTTAAATTAACCTCCGCCTCGCTGGACAGAAAACGCAGTACCAGTGATTCCCTTGACATTTCCAGACTGAATACCGCCACACAACCTCCCCTCTCCACAGCCACATTCCGGGCGATATTAAGAGCCAGACTGGTCTTACCCATGCTGGGTCTGCCGGCAACGATTATCAGGTCAGAGCGCTGGAACCCGCTCAGGAATTCATCCACACCGGTAAAACCGGACATGACACGGGTAATCGGTCCTTGATGACCGTCTGCTTCCTGAGGAGGAGGAGTCTCAAAATACTTGTCCAGCACCTGGCGGACATGAATGAAGTCCCTCGGACTTTGCCCGTGGCGCAACCGGAACAGAACATCCTCCGCCTTATTCAGGCTATCATCAACATCCGGCTCGGCACGGTAACCGATAGCTTCAATCTGCCGGGCAGCATCAATCAAATGACGGCTGATAGACAGGCGGTGAACAATCCGGGCATAGTGCTCAATATCGAGTGAGGTTGGCACCATGGAGACCAGATGACTTAAGTAGGCGGCGCCCCCGCACTCCGCCAGTCTCCCCTGCCGATCCAGCTCCTGGGCTACGGTAATCTGGTCTATCGCCTCGCTACGTTGAAAAAGTGATAAACACGCGCCGTAGAGCCACTGATTTTGTTCACGGTAAAAATCAGGCGGCTGCAAAAAAGTGGCGATCTGGAAGATTGCTGTCCCGTCAATTAGCAGTGAACCGATGGTCGCCTCTTCGGCATCAATATCATGTGGCGGCAACTTTTCACTATTCAACCTTAATACGCCTCATTTTCAACTTCGGCAAAACAACGCTCTTAACTGCTCTCTCCGCTCACCGTAACCTTGATTCTGGGGACAATATCCTTACCCAGTCTAATAGCTACTTCATAGCTACCGACCTGATGGATTGATTCATCCAGCTCAATCTTTCTCTTGTCAACTACCACTCCGGTAGCTTTCTCTAACTCAGCGGAGATATCCGCGGCGGTAATTGAACCATAGAGCCGGTCATGACTCCCCGCGCGAGCCTGCAGATTAATCTCTTTCCCATCAAGCTGGCTGGCCAGTTCGACCAGTTCAGCCTCGGTCTGAGCCTGGGTACGGACTCTCCTGGCAAACTGTTCCTCAGCAACTTTTACCGCCTGAGCACTGGCTAACAAAGCCAATTTCCGGGGAATAAGAAAATTCCGCCCGTAGCCATCAGCCACTTCCTTGACCTGACCAGCCCTAGCGGCACCGGGTACATCCTGAAGAAAAACAACTTTCATAACTTCCCTCTCCTTTATTGCCTAATTATACTTTACCCGGCTAGTTTTGTAAAAACCCGCCGGGACGGTTGCTACTCAAATTTAAGCCGTTTTGCCCAGTTAGAGCACAAACTCAAAAATTTTTAACCCTCTCCGTGAAATATTCGATAAGTACCATCTTTAATTATGTCAACTATAACATCCCGTCAACTGCCCTGTTTTAACCGGCCTAGTTGAAGAACTCCCGCCAAGCTCCTATAATTCAATTAGAAGCAACCAGAAAGCGGATGGCAAGAGGGCGGGAGGTTAGCTGCCCTCATTCGGGCAGTCTGGTAACCTTGAGGCAGGGTCTGGCACCGGAATAAGCAGCACCAAGACGGTAAAAATGGGGTTTTTAGACATGGGACCAATGGAGATACTACTGATTCTAATTGTAGCCCTGATAATCTGGGGGCCGGACAAACTACCGGAGCTCGCCCGGACAGTGGGCAAGACACTGCGCACTTTCCGAAAGGCCACCTCTGACCTCACCAGCGTGGTGACCAGAGAGCTGGACCTGGAAGAAAAAAAGCCCCAACCACCACAAAGAGGTCAAAAAGGACGTCAGACCCCGAAACTTCCGGAGAAGAGTCAGACTGAGGCAAAAGACACCGGTAAGACCAATCCTGAAGGTAAACCCGAAGCAACGGACACAACTACAACCAGCCCTGAAGGTAAACCCGAAACACAGGACACGACCACCACCGGCCCTGAAAACAATAAGCCATAAGCAATAAGATGAGTGAAGCCGCGAATAAACAGACAATCATCGGGCACCTGGAGGAACTGCGCAATCGTCTCATCAAAAGTGTCATCGCCTTAGTCATCACGACAAGTCTCTCCTTCATGTTTTACCAGCAGATATTCGACATTCTGACTTCCCGTGCTCCAGATGTTGAATTCATCTTCATCGAAATGACGGAAATGCTCGGCACCATCATGAGGGTCTGCCTGGTCAGCGGCATAATACTGGCCATGCCCTTTCTGACCTACCAGTTGATAATGTTCATCTCTCCGGCGCTCACTCCCAAAGAAAAAAGGTACGTTTACCTGATACTTCCCTGGATGACCCTGATGTTTGCCGCCGGAGTTGCCTTCAGCTACTATGTCTTGATACCACGCATGGTCGAATTCCTGGTTAGCTTCGGCGGAGATATTGCTACCCCCCAGATAAAGATAGGCAACTACATCGCCGTTGTTACCCGGTTGATGCTGGCGGTTGGTCTTGTTTTCGAGTTACCGGTGCTGACGACCCTCCTGGCCAGGCTCGGTATTGTCACGCCGAAGTGGCTGGCGGATAAAAGAAGAGCTGCCATTATACTTGCCTTTGTCGCGGCTGCGATGATTACTCCTACCATCGACCCGATAAACCAGAGCCTGGTCGCCCTGCCGCTGATTGTGCTCTATGAGATGAGTATCTGGCTGGCAAAACTCGTCTCCCGTAAGAAAAAAGCCCCGCCAGAGACCGGCACTGACGACTCCGAACAATAACGAATACAAATTAGTCCGCGTCTTGTAGTATAATAGGGCAACGAATCGGGCTGGTACCACTACTACGCCGATTAAGCGACAAACTCAGGAAGGAGAACTAATATATGGACTGGGGAATGGCAAACCGCATGGCGCAGCTTATCCAGAAAGACGGACACGCGCTATTCCTGCCGGTAGACCATGGCTACTTTCAGGGTCCCACCCGGAATCTGGAAGAACCACGCAAAACCATTGAACCACTCTTACCTTATGCTGATGCCCTATTCATTACCCGTGGGGTACTGCGCTCATCTGTAGACCCGGATAATACCAGGCCGGTCATTTTGAGGGTATCCGGCGGCGCCAGCATGGTAGGGAAAGACCTGGCCGATGAAGGCATCACCACCTCCATCGAGGAAGCTATCCGCCTCAACGTGGCCGCGTTGGGCATTTCCGTATTTATCGGCACTGACTATGAAAAGCAATCGTTACTGAACCTGGCAAAGCTGGTCAACAGGGGTGAGCGGTACGGCATACCGGTAATGGCGGTGACGGCAGTAGGCAGGGAACTGGAGAAACGGGACGCCCGTTACCTGGCCCTGTGCTGTCGCATCGCCGCCGAGCTGGGAGCCAGGGTGGTAAAAACCTACTGGTGTGAAGATTTTGACCGGGTATCCCGGGGCTGCCCCGTCCCGGTGATTATGGCCGGAGGCCCCCGGGTTGATACCGAGATGGAGGTATTCGAGTTTATCCATGACGGTATGCAAAAGGGAGCGATAGGAGTCAATCTGGGCAGAAATATCTGGCAGAATGCCTTCCCGGTAGCGATGATTAAAGCGATACGCACCATCGTTCATCAGAAAGCGACTCCGCTGCAAGCGCAGGAAGTATACGATACGGTAAAGAACCGCCCGGTGAAGCAGCGCACACCGGCCAGGCGCTAACCCGCCCGGCAGCAAAAGGATAGAGGCAGAAAATACGCAGATGATTGAAGCCCTGCTGATAGCCGGCATTATCCTCCTGGTGGTACTGATTTTCCTGGTCATCCGCAGTAAAGGAGTCCAGCCGAAGGACATTGAAACGGCGTTATCCGGTTCCTGGACCAAACTGGGACTTGACCGGACGATTGGAGCCGTCGAGACCCACGCCAGGGATATCAGGGATAGCTACCGCTCCTTCGAGCAAATGCTGCGGGTACCCACGGAAAGGGCGTCATTCGGCGAGCTCTCCCTGGAGACAATACTTGCCGACCAGCTACCGCCGGATATGTGCGGTATCAGGGAAAGGATCCTGGATGGCAAGACCCCGGACGCCCATATCAAGTCAACGGCCGGGTATATCTGCATAGACTCCAAGTTCCCCCTGGATAATTACCGGAATATGCTGGAGACAGAAGACAAGACCGAAAAGGAAAGATTCAAAAGGCTATTTCTGAAACAGGACCTGCAAAACCACCTGAACAAGATAAGCAATGACTACGTCTGCCCGCAAAAAGGTTCCGCCGAATTTGCTTTCGCCTATATTCCCTCGGAGGCGGTATACTATTTTCTGGTGAATGACAATGAAGCCTTTGCTCTCCTTCGCGACTACACCAAAAAGGGAGTTCAGGTAGTATCACCGCTGACCTTCTCCCATAAAATCGAGCTTATCAGGGCCGGAGTGCACGCCAGAAAACTCTCCGAAGACGCGGAAAAGGTCAGAAAGCAGCTCATCACCATCTCCGAGCGCTTCAGCGAGATTGATGAGAAATGGCGCGTCTTCTACGGTTCTCACCTCAGAAACATGGAAAACAAAGCCGGCGAACTGGATGAAGCCTACAAGAAGCTGAGAGAAGAGTTTGACCGCATCGAAAAAATGTCTGAAGATTAGCGGTCATGAGGTCGTTTAGCAATGATGCGCAGCTTAGCCATAAAGTCATTGCGAGCGCAGCGAAGCACTCCGCAAAACAGAGGACGGAGTGCTTCGGGCTTCGCCCTCGCAATCCAACATGCTGGAGAACCAGCACGACAAAGGATGAAAATATGTCCAACACCGTCATTCTGGCGAAGGCCAGAATCCAGAAAAGGATTCGACTGGATTCCCGCCTCCGCGGGAATGACAAAACCTTTTGTATTTTTATGGGCATCATTTTCTTAGCGATAACGACTTGTTACTCATCTTTTTATTTTGAAAAGGTTAGAAGCTATACTCAATGAGGAACAATAGAATGCGTGTTGCCATGTGGTATAACAACCGGGATGTGCGCATAGAAGAGGTGCCTACCCCGCAAATAGGCCCC
>JAUYMF010000036.1 GCA_030698765.1 Dehalococcoidales bacterium | reverse complement strand
CCCACTCCTCCCCCGCCCCCTCCATCTCCGCCTCCTCCGCCTGTTAGCCCAGCAAGTGAAATTGACCAATTGATATCAGACCTTCGTGCCGCTGGCGCTACTGTAGTACCGGATGAGGAAATCAGCCAGCCCTTCTTTTCCGTCGAGGGTAAGATTATCAAGATAAACAACGAGAATGTTCAGGTGTTTGAATATGCCAGTATCGAAGCAGCCGGCGCTGACGCGGCTGAGGTCTCACCTGACGGCAGTTCGGTAGGCACCACAATGGTATCCTGGATGTCAGCCCCGCACTTTTATAAATCGGGCAGACTAATCGTGCTCTATGTAGGGACTGATGAAACGGTAACCGGTGTACTGGGAGAGGTGCTCGGTAAGCAGTTTGCCGGCAGGATGGTGATAGTGAGTCCACTGGTGAGCATTTTGGAGCCAGCGGATGGGGCTACCGTTCCCGCGGGCAATGTCAGGGTCTCGATACAGGTATCAGGTTTTGAGCTGGTCAGCAAGCTGGGGCAGCCGAATACTGTTGGTGAGGGACACGTCCACTACTACCTGGATGCCAAGCCACCGGTGACGCCGGGGCAACCGGCGGTGACCGCAGCGGGTACCTATGCGGCCAGCGCGGAAAGATCACACACCTGGCAGAATGTTGCTCCGGGCAGCCATACCCTGGCGGCGCAGCTGGTCAATAATGACCATACCCCGCTTGCAACGCCGGTGGTAGCTCAGGTAACCATTAATGTAGAAGCTCTGGCTCCGGTGACATCACCCACTCTGAGAATCTTAACACCGGCTGGGGGAACCACGCTGCCTGCGGGGCCGGTAGCGGTAACTATTGTGGTCGGCAATTTCAGCCCGGTCAGCAAGCTGGGGCAGCCGAATGCTGCTGGTGAGGGACATGTCCACTACTACCTGGATGCCGAGCCACCGGTGACGCCGGGGCAACCGGCGGTGACCGCGCCCGGTACCTACGCGGCCAGCGCGGAAAGATCACACACCTGGCAGAATGTTACTCCGGGCAGCCATACCCTGGCGGCGCAGCTGGTCAATAATGACCATACCCCGCTTGAGCCACCGGTGGTGGCTGAAGTCACCATTAACGTAGCCATCCCGACCGGTCAGTCAATCACCATAAACCTCAACGCCCAATATACCGCTTTTGATAAAGGGACTATCTCTGTTCCAGCCGGTGCCAATGTGACCATTGTCTTCAATAACCAGGAAATAATTCCCCACAGTTTTTCTCTGTATCAGGACTCAACCGCTACCAGCCCTATTTTCGTGGGAGAAACTATTGTCGGACCGAGGACTGTTAGCTATCAGTTCATTGCTCCGAGTACACCGGGTACGTATTTCTTTCGCTGTGATGTACATCCTACGTTTATGACCGGTAGTCTCATTGTCACCGCTGACGGCGACTCCGATGTCCCCGATGATGGAGATGGTTACTAGTATCTCATCAGGCAAATAAAGATACTGCTGACGTTGAGTCGAAGGTAACCGGGGAGACATGTAGAATTGAATCTTCGGTATGACTATAAACAGGCTATAAAGTGGAGACCAATCCCCCCGGCCCCCTCATTGGAGAGCGACTACGGGCAGGGGAACGCTTTACGTTTACCTTACCTCTGGCCATATCCGCTGAGCAAAAAAACAGGTTTTATAGCCGGGATAATAATGCAGTGGAAACTTCTGGTTATCGTGGCTCTTATTTCCATGAAGTTGAAAGAGGCGGATGTGCCTTGAGAAGCATCAAGGGGGCTGGAGGTTTGACCTCCAGCCCCCCTTACCGTGCCTGCCGGGATATTGAGACTAATATCCCATTTGACTCTTCAGTGCCCGGTCAATCCAGATGTAGTGAGTAAAAACGTAGTCGTTGGTGTAACCCGGTACCTGCTCGCCATTGTATCCCTTTATCCATGGGTGCCAGATGGAGTAGAGGTATGGTGTCGGAAAGTCCAGCGTCCAGGCCTGCTCAATAGCGTAAACCGCGAAGGGTTTGTACAGTTCGCGTACCTTAGGTTCATTAAAAAGGTAGTCTTTCTTTAATATCGGGCGTAACTCGTTGGCATGCGGGTCGTCGATAACGGAGTGGTTAACCGAGATGTCCGGTGGATGGAACTCCTGGAAGGCAAAAGGCGTCCGGTTGGGATTGCTGGTGTAGAGGGCATCTTCATTGGTTCTGCCGTTAGAGATAGATCGGAAGACGCTGGTCTCTTTCACCTGGATATCTAGTTCAACCCCAATTTTGGATAGATAGTCTTTGATGACTGACAGATTGTCAACGTAACTTGTTTCGGTAATCACCTCCATAGTGAAACCATTGGGATAGCCGGCCTCAGTCAGGAGCTGCTTCGCCTCATCAGGGCGGTATTCAAAGAGTTTCCTTACATTCTCGGGCAATTCTTCTACCGGCGTGTACATGTCCATCCATCCCGGTACTGGCATTATCGGGTTGGTTAACAGCAGAGCATTGCCGTTATAGTAATCGTCGACTATTCCCTGGTTGTCAATCGCCATCCACAATGCCTGCCGGACCCTCACGTCATACCAGGGTTTCTCTGGCTTGTCAACTCTGGGCCACAGGCTCTCCGAATCGTATGGAACGAAGGCTTTCACCATTACGTCGGGGTTTGTTTTCAGGATGTCGTCTCTACCTTCCCAGGTAACGGCATCCCGGCCGCCACCAAGGTGGTCAAGCTTTCCGGTGCGGAAGGCTGCCATACGAGTAGAATCGTCACGTATTATTAGAAACTTGAGGCTATCCACGTATGGTAACTGGTTCTGTGGGTGCAGGGGGTCATGGTACCAGTAGTTAGGATTCCTGACGAAAGTATAAGCACTATCGGGGACGATGTCCTGCCACATGAATGGTCCGGTGCCGATATGATTTCGCCAGTCAGCCAGAGCCGTGGCACCGTATTCTTCCACTATCTCCATGGGGCCTGTTATCGCCATAAAGTCGGCGCTCGCTTCGGTTAAGGCGCTCTGATAGTCCGGATGCCCCTTGACAACAACTGTCCATTTATCGGTGGCGGTCACCGAGATGGGGTGTTCCTCGGCGGTCATTCTTGACCCGAAATAGTACTTGGGGTTGGAATATTCGGGTATCATGTTGTATTTCCGCTTGATGGAGAACACCACGTCATCGGCGGTTAGTTCCCGGCCGCCGACCAGTGCACTGGCTTCCCTGATGTTTGGATTATCGTGCCAGTGAATCCCCTTGCGGATGTGCCATATGACGGTCTCATTATCCGGTATCTCCCAGCTCTCAGCGATGGAGCCTACCCAGGTCTCGTACAACCTTACACCGGGGACGATATATTCCACCATGCCGTTTCCGGCCGGTCCCTTAAGCCAGTCCGATTTCACCAGTTCGTCGTTGGTGAGAGAGAGTGGCCAGTTGGGTGACCGGCTAACGGTGACTGGGTCATAACCACGTAGCGTCGTCGCCCAGGCATAGGTGAATACTCCGCCGTACTGCGGTTTCTCTACCATCCTGCCCAGCGAGTCCTGCACCATCTCGGCTCCGGGGGTTACCGGCGTGGTGGGTGTGGTGGGCGTGGTGGGTGTGGTGGGGGTAGTTGGGGTTGTTGGTGTTGTTGGGGTGGTGGGAGTTGTGGGGGCCGTTGGAGCGCAGGACGCCAGCAGCAGTGATATTACCATCATGCAGCTCACCACCAACCAGATAAACTTTCTTGGCATGTCTTCCTCCTCTTCTTATCCCGGTTTATCTGAAACCGTTGCTGACGGGGACAACCGTTGTTGGAATGTCAGCAGGTCTGAAAAAATATGTGATATTCTATAATTAACTGTTTGAGCATGTCAAGCTCACCTGGGTGAGCGGGTTTTGCTTTAGTAGTGCGGTTAGCTCAGCCGGTCAGTGTGATTACCACAGGTCGGATAGAGGTTCAAGTCCGGTACCGCCCCACCGTAAGCTCTCTTAGCTGGCGAACCTTCCCTTAAAATCCGGAGGCACCGGCACCGTTTTCTGCTGCTGGTAATCATAGAAGAGCATGCCTGTCTTTGCCCTGGCGATTTCTGCTCCCGAATCCGTATCTGAGATCTTATATATCAGGTCACAACCCCGGCTGGTGAAGTCAGTAACGGCGATCTCTACCTTCAGCGTCTGCCCGTAATATCCCTGTTTCTTGTAGATAATCCCTGCGTCGGCGATGATATGTCCAACTCCGTTAGTATCCCGCTCAGCATAACCCAGGCTATTCAGGAAGCGGACGCGGGCCTCCTCCATGATGACGAGGACGGCGGTGTGGCCGAGGTGCCGGCCGCGGTTGATATCACTGATGCGTATGGGGATGTCCGTTGAGAAAGCAAATTGAGCGGGCAGGTCGATTTCTAAGCGTGGCATTGGGTCGATATCCTTTCATAATTGGTAATTTTTCATTTTGCGGATGACTCCGGCTTTTTGATGTTCGGAGATGGTCATCAGCGTAGTAACGGCCTGGAATAAGTCATTCCTTTTGCAGGTCTCCGTCAATGAAACGGCTCAGGCGCAGCATTGAAATAGCCGGGTCCTTGTTTATCTTCAGGATGTATTCCGCCATAATCCTGCCTACTGCCGGGGAATGCATCACACCCTGAGAGTTCATGC
>JAUYMF010000035.1 GCA_030698765.1 Dehalococcoidales bacterium | reverse complement strand
AGAGTTAAGTGAGATTAGAAACCTCATTACGGAAAATTTAGGTGCTCTAAGGAGAAGTTGGGATGAATATTTCAGTTACAAAGACTGAAGCTAAGGCTTCCAAAGTTTGGTTTGATTCTCATATGATGCATGTTCATCTCTTGGATGGGAGAGAAATCAAGGTGCCAATTGAGTGGTTCCCTAAGCTACGCAGCGCCACTGATGAGCAGAAAAAAGATTGGCGACTTATCGGCAGGGGTATCGGAATACATTGGGAAGCTATTGACGAAGATATCTCCGTAGCTTCGTTACTGAGAATTTGAACAGAGTGGTGGCAACCCGGACGGTCCGAGATAAGAAGTTGAAGAGGGGCGCTATCGCCCCTCTTCTCCATTCTTAAGGATATCCGAAAACGATGCATTGTCATACTGAGCACATTCGCTTCGCTCAGTGTAAACTCCGCGAAGTATCCGGGTCGGGGGAAGTATTTGGAATCTATCCTCATCCCCTCCCCCGGATTCTTCAGTCGTCTCGATAGGGGCGGGACTCCTTCAGAATGACATTTCGGACAGCCTCACACAGAGATGGATTTCCAAATCAACCGCCAAAGTTGATAAACATGCCCAACAGTAGTAGAATTTACTTGGTAATAGTCTGAATATGACAGCAGGGGGTGAGAAAACATATATGGAAACAGGAACCTGGAAAGTTAAGACCGGGCTTGCCCAGATGCTCAAGGGCGGCGTCATTATGGACGTGGTCACTCCCGAGCACGCCAAGATTGCCGAAGAAGCCGGCGCATGCGCCGTAATGGCCCTGGAACGGGTCCCGGCTGATATCCGTGCCGCCGGCGGAGTCGCCCGGATGGCTGACCCGACAATCATCGAGGCTATCATGAAAGCGGTCTCCATCCCGGTAATGGCCAAGTGCCGCATCGGGCACTTTGTCGAGGCTCAGGCGCTGGAAGCCCTCGGTATCGACTATATCGACGAGTCGGAGGTACTCACCCCGGCTGATGAGAATCACCATGTCTGGAAGCACGACTTTAAGGTACCCTTTGTCTGCGGTTGCCGTGATCTGGGTGAAGCCCTGCGCCGTATCGGTGAGGGAGCGGCGATGATTCGGACTAAAGGCGAAGCCGGTACCGGCGATATTGTAGAGGCGGTCAGGCACATGCGCGCCGTAATGGACGGCATCCGCAGGCTGGTAAGCGCCCCTCAGGAAGAGCTGATGGCGATAGCCAAGGAGATGGGCGCACCTTTTGAGCTGGTGCTGGAGATACACCAGACCGGCAAACTACCGGTGGTCAACTTCGCCGCCGGAGGGGTAGCTACACCGGCTGATGCCGCCCTGATGATGCAACTTGGCGCCGATGGTATCTTCGTCGGCTCCGGCATCTTTAAGTCGAGCAATCCTGAAGCCAGGGCCAAAGCTTGCGTTAAAGCCACCACTCACTACAAAGACCCGAAGATTATCGCCGAGGTCTCTAAGAACCTGGGAGAGGCTATGACCGGGGAAGATGCCAAGAAAATATCTCCGGAAAAGCTGCTGGCAACCAGAGGGTGGTAGTATGAAAATTGGTGTCCTTGCCGCGCAGGGAGCCTTTGCCGAACACATCACCGTGCTAATCCGTCTGGAAATAGACATCGTACCCGTCCGGCTCCCCCGTGACCTTGATGGACTGGACGGACTAATCATCCCCGGAGGAGAGAGCACCTCCATCAGCAAGCTGATGCGCGACTACAATTTGACCGGCGAGATAAAGAAACTGGCTGAGGATGGACTGCCCGTTTTCGGCACCTGCGCCGGTATGATACTCCTGGCTGATGATGTCCCTGATTCGGAAGTAACCCCGATGGGGCTGATGAACATAAGGGTCAGGCGCAATGCCTTCGGCCGGCAGAAAGAAAGTTTTGAAACTGAGCTTACCGTACCGGCGCTGGGAGAAAAGCCCTATCACGCCGTATTCATTCGGGCGCCAAAAATAGAGCAGGTAGATGGAGGGGTAGAAGTTCTGGCCAAGCTCTCTGACAAAACCGTGGTTGCGGTCAGGCAGGGTAAGCTGCTGGCTACCGCCTTTCACCCTGAACTGACTGACGACTCCAGGTTTCACCGCTATTTTCTGGACATTGTCGCCGGAAAAAGTCCGGCAACATAAGTTCGGGAGGAACGTTTTGCAAAAGGTAATAACCGATGACCTGGATGCCCTGCTCGATATCTTTCCGCCGTACATCCAGCAATCATTAAGTCGCCAGGAGGACAGCCGCGAGCTGATTGAGGTTATCCTGGACCTGGGACGACCCCCTGAAGCCCGTTTTCTACACCGGGAAATAGTTCTCAGCCCTGAAGAAGTTACCGAACAGGATATTGAATACGTGACGTCACATGTCGGCATCTTCAGCGATGACAATCGCGCCGGAATCGAGCGCACTCTGCACCGCATCTCAGCCATCCGCAACCGCCAGGGTCGCATTGTCGGGCTTACCTGCCGGGTCGGCAGGGCAGTTTACGGCACGATAAAGATTATTGAAGACATCATTGAGTCAGGTAAAAGCGTCCTGCTGCTGGGTCGTCCCGGCATCGGGAAGACGACCATGCTCCGCGAGGTCGCCCGGGTGCTGGCGGATGACCTCAAGAAACGGGTGGTCATTGTTGACACCTCAAATGAGATCGCCGGCGACGGGGATATCCCTCACCCGGCAATCGGCCATGCTCGGCGGATGCAGGTAAGCACCCCCAGCAGACAGCACGCCGTAATGATTGAAGCCGTCGAAAACCATATGCCGGAAGTAATTGTTATCGATGAGATTGGCACCGAGCTTGAAGCCCAGGCCGCCCGTACCATCGCCGAGCGCGGCGTGCAGCTTGTCGGCACCGCTCACGGCAACACCCTGGAAAACCTGATTATGAACCCCACCCTCTGCGATCTGATTGGCGGCATCCAGAGCGTCACCCTGGGTGATGAGGAAGCGAAACGGCGGGGCACGCAAAAATCAATACTGGAGCGCACCTCTCCGCCTACCTTTAATATCGTTATTGAAATCCAGGACCGGGATAAAGTAGCCATCCACCCTGATGTTACCCAGGCGGTTGATGCCACCCTGCGCGGTCAGCCACCGGCTACTGAAGTCCGCTGGCTGGACGAGAGCGGAGAGGTTAAAATCGAAAAAGTAGCGCCCCCGGTGACTGCCGCCAGAAAGCCCACCCGGCGCAAGCCATTACCCGAGGAAGGTAAACGGCACAACCTCTACCTCTTCGGCGTCAACAAGGGACGTTTCGAGCAGATGGTAAAAGACGGACAGATGGGCGTGGATATTGTGGAGAATATTAATGATGCCAGTCTCTTTGTCACGTCCAAGCAGCATTACCGCCGTAAGCCGCAGAAGGTCAAGGAGGCGGAAGCGGCCAACTTGCCCATCTATGTCCTCAGAAGCAACACCCCGACTCAAATCAGGCAGTTTATCAATACCTTCTACCGAAGGGAGAGCACCCCGGATGATGCCGGTAACAGACCAAGCTCCCTGCAGACAGCCCTCAGTGAAGCTCAGGACGCGGTCAACCTGGTAATGAACGGGGAGGCGGAGGTGGAGCTAAGTCCCCAGAGCGCCTATATCCGCCGTCTCCAGCACCTCATCGCCGAGAGGAATGAATTAGCCTCCAGAAGCTCCGGCCAGGAACCCCGGCGAAGAGTGCGGATTTATAAGGGATGAGTGGATGAATATGGCTATGGAATTTGTTCGAAAACACCCGCTTCTCTTTACTATTATTGCGCTTGTCTTTGTCACAATTCCTGGCGCCATTGATGCTTGGTGGTCACTTCTGGAAAAGCTCAGAGGGGTGAATATGCCATCCCTAGACCTTGGGCTTTTTTATTGGATGTTTCCTTTATTAGGATTGATTCTCTTTATCATTGTGATATGGCAAATCAGAAGTAGAAGGAACGCAATTATTTCAGACTATGATAACGAGACCATCAGATTAGGCAATTTGCTACGTAATATGATGAATGAGGATATTAGTAAACCCGACGCTTGTCTTCGCGTGGAATTTAGACGTGTACAGATTGGACAAATTAGAAACACGGCCGGTCCCTATTTGGATTTTGAGTTTTCGGTTCTCAGCAGTTCAGTGTATAAGCTGCAATTCAGTAAAGAACCAACGGGTCACATGATTTATGAAGGGCAGCCAATAAAAGATGAGCCTGAGTTCGCCACTGGAAGCTGGATGACTCAAAAGCCAAACTTGTTGAGAAAACAGACAGGCCCAATTGAATTACGTCAATTTCTATTGCCTCAGGTGGCAAGTCATATCATAGATATGTCCGACCAAAAAACCAAACGAGTCAATTTTAATCTTCATCAGATAAATATTCCTATTGACGTGATAAATCCCAATGGCGATGTTGTAAAAGCCTGGAGATGCCCAATTCCAGATGCTTCTTTCTATTTGCCCACGAATGGGCAAATAGCTTTTCCTTAGTAGTTCATAACATGGGAAGTATGCAAATTAAAACGGGATTAAAAGGGGCGAAGCCCCTTTCATAATTTTCTTTCCCCTTCCCCTTATTAAGGGAAAGGGGATAAAGGGGATAGGGTTAGTATATAATGTGAGGTATGGCAAAGCCGAAGGACACCAGACCATACCTCTCCCGTGAGACCGGCACCATCTTTAAAGACTGGGGAGGCCGAATTCCCATCGCCCTCATTTACCCCAACTCCTACTACCTCGGTATGTCCAACCTGGGCATCCACGCCATCTACAGCCTGCTTAACGGTTACGCTGATATCGTCTGCGAAC
>JAUYMF010000034.1 GCA_030698765.1 Dehalococcoidales bacterium | reverse complement strand
GGTACCTGCGAATAACTGGGAGTGGCGGCGGAGCCGGCTACACAGATGCGACGATGTAATATGGGGATTACGGCGCGACAAGGACAATGTAAGGGGGCGAAGAACACTAAACAAAGTTTAAAATAAGGAGGAAGGGAAATGAAAAGGAATGGTACCTGGTTCCTGGTGAGTTGCATGATGGTGTTATCCCTGGTACTGGCAGCCTGTGCCCCGGCAGCTCCGGTGACACCAACCACACCGACGAGCCCAACAACCCCCGCAACTCCGACGACTCCAACTACACCGACTACCCCCACCACACCCACCACATCAGCACCCGGGGCAGAGATGGTACAGGACTCTCTGGGCCGGATGGTGGAGAAGCCAAAGCGCGGCGGGGTATTTACCATTGTTCCGGCCAGAGCGCCACGCGGCTTCGACCCGCTTTTCTTCGAACCCGGGACAGCCGTACCTACGCTCACGCAGACTCATAACTCTCTAATCGAGTTTGACTGGTTGAAATCGCTAACCGGCGCCAATGAATTCAGCGCGCTCTACTCTTTATCTCCTCCCACATTCAAGACAGGAATGGTAGCCGAGAGCTGGGAGACACCTGATGATGAGACCATAATATACCACATCCGTCAGGGGGTCCATTTTGGCCTCAACCCGAATAATGAAGCCAGCCGGCTGGTCAATGGGCGGGAGGTAACCGCTGATGATGTGGTCTATTCGTTGCTTCGACCCTACTGGGATGTACCCGGCGCCGCCATGCGCTCCAGGCTACAGCCGGAGGAATGGCCGGCATCGGTAACAGCACCGGATAAATGGACGGTGGTGGTCAAGTCCAACCCCGGTTATCTAGATGTGGTGCTGGAGGTTACTTCGGACTGGACATGGATAATCCCACCGGAGACGGTGGAGAAATACGGTGACCTGCGGGACTGGAGGAATTCGGTTGGTACAGGACCGTTTATGATATCCGACTATGTTCCGGATAGTTCAGTGACCTTTATCCGGAATCCCAACTACTGGCAGGAAGACCCCTTCCACCCCCAAAACCCGTTGCCTTATCTGGACGGCACCAAGTTTCTCATGTTGAAGGACACGTCTACCATGATAGCAGCCCTGCGGACCGGTAAGATTGACGGTCTCTATTCCAGACTGATGATCAGCCAGGATGATATGGAAGGATTGAGAAAGACAAACCCGGAGATGAAGTTCAGGCAGGTGGTGTTATCGGATGTGCAGTCCCTCCATCTGAATGTGAATGACCCCGAGTTGCCCTGGTATGACCAGAGAGTGCGGCGGGCGCTGTCTATGGCTATCGACAGAGAAGCGATTGCCCGGGACTACTACCAGGGGGAGGCTCTGATACACGGTTCGCCGTTAACCCCTGTCTCCGAGTATATACATATGTATACTCCGCTTGAGGAGATGCCTGCCTCTGTTAAGGAGGTTTACACCTATAACCCGGAAAAAGCCAAACAGCTCCTTGCTGAGGCCGGTTACCCCAATGGCTTTAGCATCACGGTGGATACGTCGACGGAATGGGACGTTGACCTGCTTGCCCTGGTCAAATACTACTTTGAACAGATCGGAGTTGACCTGCAGATCGCTGTCCATGAACGGACTGTTTATATTTCCATGTACGAGGGTAAGAACGTCAAAGAGGCTGGCTGGAGCCGGAAGACCGGACACTCGCCTTACTCCTTTGAGGAATATTCCTATCCGGAGGGAAAAGGCACCATCAGTCAGATTCATGACCCGCATGCGGATGAGGTACGTGCGTTTGTCGTCGCTAACGCTATCCGTAATGAACCTGCGGTCTGGCCGGTGCTTAAAGAATTCTACATGTACGCGCTTGATCAATCCTGGTTGATACACCTGCCGGCGCCGTACCAGTACATCCCCTGGCAGCCATGGGTAAAGAACTATAACGGTGAGTCTATTTCAGGTCGTGGTAAATATATGGGGCACACCAGATATACCTGGATTGACCAGGACCTGAAGCAGCAGATGATAGGAACGAGGTAGACGAGGTACTTAAATTGGTGATCGGAAGCAGGCACCGTATGGTGCCTGCTTCCTGATAAACAAACAAAATGCTCGATGTGGGAAAAAAGTTAACATTTTGTTATAATTATTGCAGATCGATTTACGGAACTGAGCTTAAAATCGTGACCGGGAGGTCAACTCCTGACCCGGCGTTGGCGCAGAAGAAAGCCGGTTTGTTACTGCGGAGGTAATGTATGTGGTACGGATGGACTGGTGTTCAACTAGAGGTTAACCTGACGGAAGGAACCATCAGGAAAGTTGATGGCAATCGGGAAATGTATGAGACCTACCTGGGGGGTCATGGATTGATTACCAGGATGTTCTGGGACAGGGTTCCTCCGGAAACAGAACCGTTTTCCCCGGAAAATCTGTTGATTTTTGGCGCCGGTCCCCTCGTTGGTACGCCGGCGCCGAGCGCTAACCGGACTAATGTGGTCACTCGGTCTCCCCAGACTAATTACCTGACTAATTCCAATATGGGCGGCTCCTGGGCACCCCAGCTAAAATTCGCCGGTTATGACACGCTAACTATCTCGGGAAAATCTCCTGTTCCGGTATATTTATATATAAATGATGACAAAGTGGAGATACGGGATGCCAGCCATCTCTGGGGGAAAGATGTTTTCGAGACTCAGTCCATAATTCGGGATGAGTTGAAGAATGATCATGTTCAGACCCTGTGCATCGGTCCTGCCGGGGAACACAGGGTCTTTTTTGCCAGTATTGAGCACGGTCCCGGCTTTAGTTTGAGCCGAAGCGGGGTCGGGGCTATCATGGGGGACAAGAAGCTGAAGGCAGTTACCGTCCACGGTACTAAAGATGTCCACCTGTCCCAGCCTCTCCCCTTCCTGGAATTGTGTAATGATATCCTGCGCCGGGCTGAAAATCGGAAGATGCTCAGCGGCGGTGACGATGATGAAAGCCCTCGGGATAAGCAGAAGGTCGAGCCGAAAACCGCGGAAAATGACGGCGAGGCTAAACACAGGGGTAAGAACTTATACCGTAATTTTGAGCTGATGAAGTCGTGGAAGGGGCGTGACCAGGAATACCAGTCCTTTTTGATGAGACGGGAGGCGACGATGGTGGGTTGTTTCAATTGTCCTACGCCAGACCACCCCACCGCCCACCTTCCCGATGGGCAACCCGTCTTGCTCAAGTGCCGCTCGCGGCACCGGTTTACCGGGGCGGCTGATATTCACGATTTTGACTTCAATCTCCGCTGCATTTCCTTGGTGCAGAGATACGGCTTTGATACCCTTTCGGCGGCCGCCCTGTGTGTTTTCGTCATTGACCTCTACCAGAAGGGCATTATCACCAGGGAGGATACCGGCGGGATGCATCTGGAGTGGAGTAACCCTGAGGTCTTTTTCAACCTGTTGAAGAAGATTGCCTACCGGGAGGGAATCGGTGATATCCTGGCTAATGGTGTTCACCAGGCGGCGCAGCAGATTGGCCGCGGGGCTGAGCAATATGCTTATCATACCCGGAAACTGGAACCTCGTGGCCGGCAGATGCACGGTCTGTCGGGAGCCGTCAAGCTGATCCTTAACGACCGGCAGGATACCTCCCAGTGGGGCACCTATGGCTATGAGGGGTTGTCCTTCGAGTCCGATGAATTCAGCCAGTGGTACGCGGAGTCAGAGTTCTGGGAATACCCGCAGGAATGGAAAAAAGATGTTCCTTCAAGTTCGTCCGGGGTAAATTATGAGATGATGAGCAAAACGATAGTCCACGATGCCGAGTCCGGTATCCTGGCAGATTGCCTCGGGTTGTGCCATCGCTGGTCCGGGGGCAGGAAGTACACCCGGATTCTGGACAGTGATCAGGCGGCGCTGTTCTCATATGCTACCGGGCTGGAACTGAACGACGAGGAAGCGAAGCAGTGTGTCCGGAGGGTAAGAGCTATTACCCGTGTATATAATGTAATCCTGGGGGAGAGAATGCAGGCCGGTGACCTGCCGGAGCAATTCCTGTCCCGGGACCGCGATAAGCTCGGCCAGCTGCTGGAAGATACTAACCGGCTAATGGGATATGATGCCGAAGGTATCCCGACTGCGGAGACCCTGGCAGGGCTTGGTCTTGAGTATGCTGCCCGGGAGTTGGAGCGGCGGGGGATTTTGCCCCAGCCGGTTTCTACCCCTGCAGTATAAATAAAAAGGAGGGAAAACGATGCCTGTTGCAAAACAAATTGGAATGGAGTGGCAGCGCCGGGAGATTCTTTTCGCCTGGATAGCCTGGCAGAAGGAAGTGGGTGATTCCCCGGAAGCGAACGAGACAATGGAGAGAGTGGTGGCCCGGAAGGCAGACCTGCACCTTGATCATATGCTGGAGTCACACCCTCTTAACTCGACTGACCCGGTCACCGTGTGTCGTCACGTCGCCGATTATCTGACGGCCAATAACTACGCCGAGTTCCAGATTGGCAGAGTCGCTGATGACATCATATACCGGGACTGGAAGAACTGCGTGGAGATGCCCCTCATCCCCTGGGCGCGGGACAAGATGGGACTCAAGGTCACGCCGAACCCCTCGGCCAGTATGTTGCAGGCTGCTCTGCGCAGGTTCTGCAACATGAAGGCGGTAAATATCCCGCCATCGGAACTGCCTCCCGAGGTCAAGGCACTGACCCCGGAGGGCTGGGTCGGGCAGCCATGGCAGGAGGACAAGTGGCAGCGGGTATACTACCGTCTTACACCCCTGAAATAGGACCGGGAATGTAAGAGCTTTTGGGGAAAACCGGCATGAGTCCCTCGCTCTCTTCCTGAGAGCGAGGCGGTTATGATGGCTGGTTTCTGGCCCATCGACCTGAGGGCTAATCTAAAAGGGGGTACTACTATGGCAGAATTAAAGAAGATTGACCCTGAATACTTTGCCCTGGAACTGGAGGCGACCTGGATGGTCTTCAATAAGATGTTTGGCGATACCCCGGAGGGACAAGCCAAGCTGGATCAGTGCCGGTGGCTCAAGGGAGAGATGGTATTTGACGAGATTCAGAAAGAGCTGAAAATCCCACCAGGGGACCCCTATACCGTGGGCCAGGCCATATCAGCCTACCTGCTCAAAGTTGGCTCCAGTGACGTGCGGCTAAATAAGTTTTCCGATAACGAAATGCTCTACGAAATGAAGCAGGCGGTCATGGCGCCGATACATTCTCTGCGTGAGTCTCTGGGTAACACGAACCCGCTGAGACCATTGCCCGCCGCCGCTTTATTCCGGGCCGCTCTTAAGAAGCTGTGTAACGTGCAGGTGGAAATCATTCCGGTATCGGATGAGATGCGGGCGACCAAGCTTGGGGGCAGAGCCGGGGCATTATGGCGTCTGACACCCATCAGCCAGACTAAGTGAACTTAGTACAAATAGATAGGGGGGTAAGCCATGAAGCACTGGGAAGAGATTTATTCAGAGGAAGAGCGGGCTGTTGCCGGGAGCAGGGGAAACAAGGAAAGACAGGACTTCGGGCAACATCCGGCGCTGCTCATCATTGACGTTAACTGGAGGTGCATCGGGCCGCGCGGTGCTGACTATTCGGCAATGCCAAAATACAAGTCAGCCCTCTGGGCGGCTGGCTGGGCGGTGCTGCCCAATATCCAGCGGCTGCTGGAGGCGTGTCGTAATGCTGAAATCCCGGCGATGTTTGTTACCGGTGACGCTGTT